>JAVCCL010000019.1 GCA_030765505.1 Candidatus Kaelpia imicola
ACTACAGTATCAACCGATCTTTCAGGACCACTTGCTGGTAAAAGACCGCTCAAGAAAGTCCCCAGCACTAATGCAGCGGTTTCTATGTTTGTCTGATATCTCGGAATTGCTAGTGTACTAACTTCAGACTTTATATTACCGTTGCTAATCGGAACAACAATAGAAGTATTGCCGTATGGTTCAAATAATTGATCAGGGCTCTTAGCAAAAAGACTTGATATCCCAAGAGATAAAACCAAAATTGCAACTATTATAACTTTATTCATTCCTTTTTTCCTCTACGTATACATTTATACCATATAAAGATTAAGATTGCAAATTTGATATAAAAATTTTTAAAAAGTAAATTAATTGCTATAAAATAGGTAAAAACCTCAGATATAAACGCTAAGCTATTAACTGGTAAAGATTTAACTGCTTTAATTTACGGCAAAGATGTAATCAAGAGAGGTTCGTCTTTGCGAAAATAAGCAATAGGATCAACTCCAGTATCGGCTATAATTCTATATCCTTCAGGAGTTGAAGCAAGCAACCACCCACCTGGGGCAAGCATCTGCTGGTAATATTCTGCAATGATAGTACTGGTCACATCCGTATCAAATTTAAAAAGACGTGCTAAATATCCTATGCCTTGCTGTTTATTGCCATCTGCATCGTAATATTCAACCTCTGTAGGCTGCATATAAGAGATTTGATTAATACCCCATTCATAATCATCTATAGTATTACCCCAATTCCTATCAAAAGTAACATATAGATATAGATACCTTCCAACTGGACCACCTATTGTAAGCTTATAGATCACTGTATCATCCTCGCTTGGCAAACGGTTAATCCCTACTCCTTCTCTTGCAGGTTCAGTATCGGAATCAAAATTATCCTCATCTATCGGAGACCATGGTACATACTCTAGAAAATCTCGCCTTAATACCTTCTCAACCTCAAACCCATTATGTTCTACCCCGAGCTGTAATTTACATAGATTTATAATACCTCTAATAGCTTGAGAATAGTAAGCATCATAAGCATAAGCCTCAGGAGCCTCAGGAGCCTCAGGAGCCTCAGGAGCCTCAGGAGCCTCAGGATTATCATAATAAAATTCAAGGCTTCTCTCTGTAAAAAGCTGTTCTATTCCAAAAAGCTCAATTTTAGGTTGAGCAACTGGTCTATTATCCTCTATAGGGTTAGCGCTACCTGGCTCGAACACAAGCAACGGATAAGAATTCTCTGTATCCTCGCTATAAAAAGAACCTTCTTTAAAAATCAAACCGTCTTCTTTATTAAAATATTCAGTATAAAGATGCGCTGTTTTGAAATCTGTCTCAAACCTCCAAGCAAGATCTAAACACTCTACTTTGGGGTCATCAAGAACGCCTGGCAAATATCTATATCTATACAGCGAAGTACTTACTAGTTCACTTACTCCACCTCTATTTAAAAACAAAACATTATATCTTCTAGCATCATCTCCTGATCTTCCCAAGCTAAAATACACAACATCTGCATCTCCTTTTTCATACAATGTCGTTTTAGCCCTTTTAATCCAAACAGGAAATCTTACAACAGCATCGTCTTTATCTTCAGCATATGTGGGCCAAGACCAGTAATATTCAATCTCAGGTGTAAAATATAATAGATCGCGTCTAAGGAGAGCCTCAAACTCGCCGCCTTGACCTTTTTGAAGCTCCATCTTATCCATTGCGCGACATATAACATCTTCAAAAAGCTGACGTGCTGTAAGCTCATCTATCTCAACCCATTCGTTATATGGTATATCTTTTATAAATGCTAAAACATCTTGTCTGACAACATCCTCTTCCCAAGATTCAACAATACCATTATCATAAGGTACCATCCCATCAAGGTTAGACCCTACGCTAACCGGCACCATTCTCCCTAAATTATCTGATGCTGTAGCCTGAGAAAGATTTAAATCAGGAATAGATGCAAAGATAAACGGCATGGACTGGGCATAGGATATACCGCCGCTTATTAATGAAGAAGTAACTACTATATATAAACCCAACCTCTTCGTCAGGGTTTTCATCTGTACTACTATATCCATTTCAACACAAAATAGACCCTTGTCAAGACTAAAACACACTTTATAAACCCCCTCCTAAATTCTAATATATGTATCCCATATATATAGTAGTTTGTCAAATAACACTACATACTTTATAAAGCCGCCCCCATAATATTAACCCCGTGATTTTAATAGTTTAGCGGGAGAGCTTTTTAAAGAAAAGAAATATAGGTAGAATCAATATCCCAACAACAAACCCGCCTATATGAGCAAACCAGGCAACACCTGAGATATTAGACTCAACAGCCAATGATGAGAACCCATAGAAGAACTGAAACATAAACCAGAGACCTATAAATATATAGGCTGGTATCTTTACTACCTGCCAGAATATAAAAATAGGTACCAGAGTAACAATGCGTGTTGCAGGATAGAGAATAAGATAGGCTGCCAAGATGCCTGATATCGCACCCGATGCTCCTATCGTAGGCATAGAAGATGTAGGATTAACCGCTGCATGAATAAACCCTGCACCTACTCCCGATATTATATAGAAATAGACAAAACCCATGCGGCCTAAGAGATCCTCTACCTTATTACCGAAGACCCAGAGATATAACATATTAGATAGAAAGTGGAGCCAGCCGGCATGAAGGAACATATAGGTAAAGAGAGTGAGGTAGAACTTCGAGTCCTGAGAGAAGAATATCTTTACAGGAATAAGAGAGAGTATATCTCTTAGATGGATATAGTGTACATGTTGACGTTGGTATAAGAATATAACTCCGTTAAGTACAATAAGTATTATTGTTGCCAGAGGAAAATTGCGGGTTGGGATTTCATCTCTTAACGGAATCATGGATTTAGTATATCATCTAATCAGACTTTGAGAAACCAGAGTTTATCTGTCCCTACTATCAAGAAATATCGTAACAGGGCCGTAATTAACCAACTCTATATCCATATCGGCTCCAAAGACCCCTCTTCTTACCTCTACCCCCTGGGCTTCTAGGCAGTCAAAGAACCTGTTAAATAGCTCTTCTGCCTTCTGCGGTTTAAGAGCTTTATCAAAAGAGGGCCTGCGGCCTTTCCTGCAGTCTGCAAAGAGGGTAAACTGAGAGACTAAAAGCACCTCACCCTTGATATCGAGTAAAGATTTATTGAGCTTACCTTTACTATCTTCAAATATCCTTAGATTGGCAATCTTCTTTACCAGCCAGTCTATATCACCCTCAGAATCACCTTCGCCTATACCGAGTAAGACAAATAGACCTTTCTCTATCTCTGATATAATCTTTTCTTTAACCGATAGCCTCCCGTATTTAACTCTCTGCAAGACTACTCTCATCTATTTTTTCTTTTTTAACTCTTCTATCCGCTTTGAGAAAAAACCGCCTGTATAGGCATCAAGAGCTGCTGTCAGCTCTTCAAGATACATCATTCTCTTTATTCTATCAATGCTCTCCTCGGGAGGGTTGTTTATCAGATCAATCTTTACCCTCTTTCTTTCAAAATATAATCTGTTCACCTCATCTAAGATATCAAGCCTTAGTTGAGTATTCAAACGTGAACGGGTATCAATATCATCCTGGTAATGGTTCCAGATTAAATCTTCTAAATCCCAGGTTAAATCAACGCTCCAATCCCTGGGCCCAACATAAGATTGTCCGCCGCTGCTATAGGTACCATAGATTGTTTTATCATATCCAAGATCAAGCTGAGGCAGGAGAGCACGATACCGCAAGGAGCGCCTCCAGGCTTTTATCTTCTCAGGATTAACTTCATTATAATCTAAAGTTGCCTGCTGGACTTCCCGGGCACTGGGCTCAAAAGAGAAAACATTCTCATAGCTTAATTCCAGAAACTCCCGGCTATCCTCTCCCTCCTCAAATAACCCCAGAGCTGTTGCAAGATAGAGCTTACCTTTCTTATCCATCGTGAGCATATTGATGCTCTCTGTAGGCAAACCCTCATAGACCTTGATAGCCTTCTTTCTTCCCAGATAGACCTTAAAGAAACCTCTATCAGTTCCAAGATAGATGAGATCTCCTGAGTTATCGTCTTGAAGTATAGAATTAATCTTTACGCTGCCTAATCCTTGAATATAGGCCTTTTTAAAACCAGAACCGTAATCACTGGATATAAATAGGCCTGCAGTTGTACCAAGATAGACCACACTAGGGTCCTTAGCACTAACTGTTACAACCCTTGGAACATAGGATAGGCCTTCCTCTACCTCTTCCTCCTCTTCTATGCTCTTGTCCTTTCTGGGAGTTATAAAAGTCCTCTGGAATCTATTGAAATCCTCGCTTTTGTAAAGCCCCATATCCGTTGCCAGATAGAGATAGGGCTTCATATAGTCTATCCAGTAGACCTCTATATCATTAGGCAAAGCAGCAACTTTCTTAAAGTCATAGATACCATCCTCACCTATATATAATCCGGAAGAGGTTCCCAGCAAGAGTTTATTATCTTCTCTTTTAAAAGAGAGGCATTTTATATCTTTGCCCTGGCTGCGAAAAAGATAATCAACCCTATTAGAGTCTCTTGCCGAGAGCAATCCCGCGTCAGTTGCAATATATAGGAGTTCATAATCTAGAGGGTCGGGATAGACAAAGTTTATCCCGCCTTCCTTAACCTTGTAGATAAACCTCCACTCTCTATTCTCCAGCTTGTATAGAGAGTCGCTTGAGGCAAGATATAGAATATTGTTGTCTAAGGGGTGGACTACGACAAACCTGCAATCTGCTTCGGTCAAACCTTCGATTCTAGTGAACTCCGCCCAAGAGGTAAAAGAAAAAGCTAAAACGAGAAATAGTAATAAGTGTCTCATTTTAAACCTCCTTGTTCTTTAAGTTTTTCTTTTTAGCTCCTTATACTTAATTAAACTTAAAAACTGATAAAGGGATGCAAAATAGGCCAGCACAAAACCATAGAAACCATCGCGGAAACCCTGTTTCCTAAAATAGCTTCTCAAAAATCTATCTATACCTCTTCTTAAAAATCTGAAAGTTTTTATCTCTTTACCCTGATCAATCCATTTCTGAACTTCAAGGGTTGTCTGGCTGTTTAGCTTATTTATGAAATCTGTAATATCGCGGTAAGAGTAATGTATGATATCTGATTTTAGATGGGCCAGATCACCATCCACAAAGGATACCGGGTGAACATGTGCCTCCTCCCACCTGAACTTATCCTTTAAGAACAGCTTAAGCTGGGGTGAAGGATACCAACCGCCGTATTTAACCCAGTAGTTAGCGATATAATTACGCCTCGGGACAGAACATGCCGCGGCTTTAGGTGAAGATCCCAAAAACTCTGCTATCTCTTTCTTTAATTCCTCTGTGACCCTCTCATCAGCATCGAGGCTTAAGACCCACTTATTTTTGGCCTGCTGATAGGCCCAGTTCCTATGCCGGCCTTCAATATCCATTTTACGCAACAGAATCTTATCTGTATATTCTAAGGCAATATCTCTTGTTCTATCACTGCTATTATCGTCAACGATAACAATCTCATCTGCCCAGCCTCTAACAGATTTAATACACTCCTTAATATTCCTCTCTTCATTCTTTGTAATAATGACTACAGATAGAGCAACCATAATATCTCCTTGTCGTTTTGAACAGATAAATCATAGCTTTAAATATAGGCTTTGTCAAAAAACTTATATTTACTAATCATCTTTGATGCGCTCACGCATCTTATCAATTCCCTCTAGAGCTTTAGGCTCATCAGGCGATATCATATAGGCCTTAAGATAATTTTGCAGAACTTCGCTATCGCGACCTATGGAAGCCATAATACCTGCACAGTTAAGATAATATTGCATATTGGTGTAGGAGTTTTGTAGTATTGTAAAAACGGCTAACAAAAAAGTACAACAATATTTTTAAATCTAGGTTCTGTTAAAAGATATGACTTTATCAATCTATATTTACTCTTTCCTCAGTTTAAGCTCTGCAAGTTCAAACCCATCTTTACACCCTTGATCATAGCAAGGTATAAAGAACAGATTATATTTACATTTAGGCGTATTATCATTTTTGTCAAAATCGTTGACCGCTATTGAGAAGCCTATTTTTAGTCCCGGCTCGGGTTCAATGCCTAAAATCTCAAAAGGTATCGCAATCTCAAGAATATATCCCGACTCTGTAATCTTAGATTTTAACTCTATCTCTTCAAACACTCTGTTCTGGAACCAGGCATAATGCAAAGACTCCTTTCTACTCCCGGAGGGTGCAAAACCAAACTGAAACTGTTTTTTATTGCCCCAGTAAAGATTCTTGTTCTCAGGCGTAATATATACTTCTATGCTGTCTTGCTTATAGATTTTATCTGGAATATCTTCTACCAAAACCTCATTATCCGTCACCTCAACCCAGAGATATAGAGACTCTTCATCCCAGCCCAGGCTAAACTCAGAAGCCAAATCATCAGGATATCGTGTAACAGCTCCATGCTCTATTGTCTCGCTGGCTTTTAAAGCGTAATCATAATCCCCGGCCTTAAAGACCCGCCTATAGTCAACGCTGATAAGGGGCTTTTCGTCCGGCCTAAGCTTCATTGTCCCGGATTTAAACCCTGCCCTATTCATGGCTTCGTTGATATATTTGTTAGACATAAAATAGTCCCAAACAGAACCTGTCAGATAGTTTTCAATCATAAGCAGCATCGGGCCCTGGTCTATCCCAATGACAATATCTGAATACCAATCTTTGTCCCGGTTCAAACTATCGGAAAAACCATATCTACCCCAAACGTAGTCTTTGTAGTGATTATACATCCAGCGCAATGCAGTTATTGTCTCTTGCGGGGCAAAAGGAATTGAACCTCCCAGAGCCGTAAAAGCAACAGTCCCATCATAATAAGCATAACCCGGAGGAGCACCGTAAGCACGGTAACCGGCCGGGGATTCACAGGCAGTAAGCCCCCATGAGTTTTCGTTAAAAGTCATAGAGTTAGACCTATTGTTGATGCAAAACTCCCTGTTGGCCAAAGCTGCATTAACAGAAGATTGAAAATAATCCGCATAGTTGTCATGCTTATCTCTAAAATCGACCCAGATATGTGAATACTGATGAGTAAACATAGGCGGTGAAACTAAGCAAGTATAACCTTCGTAGCTCCAAATAGGCCTTCTTATTTCATCCCATACCTCAGGAGAGATTGGGTGAGTAGGAGACCCTATTGCAAAAAGGTACATCAATAACTGTTCACCATATCTGTTCCATCTATCCGGCAAAAATCCTGTCTCAGGCATCCAGCCCATACACAGAGTATCGCCTTGGGCCATCATCCAGTCCCACTCCACCCTTTCATAAAGGTCCTCCGCCAGCTCTCTAACCTTAGAGCCGAAATATTCCCCTGCGGTTATAGCGCCTGCTAAAAAAAGAGCGGTATCGATTGAAGATAGTTCGCAGTTCCAGACTCTCTTACCGCTATCCATACTTACAAAGTGATAGAAGAATCCATGGACATTTTCCAACTTATCTCTAAAATAAAAGAGCGTATTTAAAACTCTCTCTAAAGCCTTCTCTTTACTGATCCATCCTTTTTCAACTGCAATAGGATATGAACTCAAGGCAAAACCAACTGCAGCAATAGAGGCTACCTTAAAATTGTCATCTTTAAAGTTATCTGCCTTATCTCTGATGAGACCTGTGTCTGGATTAGCTTCGCGCCAAAAATAACCAAAAGCTTTTCTTTGAATTAATTCCAGAAACTGTTTATCTGATAGGCGTGATATATCCGGTTTTGGAATTCTTTCCCGGGCAGTAGGAAATAGGGTAGAACAAGAATCGCCTAAATTCTTAGCTGCTGTAAAGTAAATATCGTCTATATATATTGTTCCTTCTTTCTGGGTTGCTTTCCAATCTTCAAAGACTATGACCAGTTTTCTCATACTATCCCACTCTGAGATGCCTACAAACTGATCTAAGTCTATCAGATACTCTTGCCAGCTATCGCTGAGACCTGTTATATAATAGGCGCCTCTCCTGCCTTGAGAGCTCTGAACCTCTATCTTAAAATCTTTCGTATAGCCCCTATCTGTATCTCCTTTAGCCCAGATGACTAGCTGCTTATACTTGCTTAAATCGGCAGCTCCAAGATCAAACCAGACACCATTGAAAGCTGAAGACGGAGAGTCAACATCGTAATCTATTCTCAAGGAATATCCCCTGCTGCCTACATAGGTTAGAGGCGAGAAAGAGTCATAACAGCTTTGAGAATAATCGTTGGGGGCTTTATCCCAGGCACCAAACTCACCCAGGTTGGTCTTGTTCTCTTTTTCGTTAAAATGGCTTAGGAGAAATACCTCCGGAACTTCTGCCTGAGGTATCAGTTTTAGATCTTTTAAGAACTCCTGGCAGGCCAACTCTTGCTTCTCTCTGAGATGTTTAACTCTAAGATATCTATTCGCAGAAAATGCGGCTATTAAAATCGCAAGGATTAGAGCTGCTGCTAAAGAAACTTTCCTCATCTATAAAACTTTCGATTTGTATAAAGGCGGAGCATGTTTTCACTCCGCCTTGATAGATTAATTACAACTTCCTGTTATTCAAATGTAATATCATCAAAATAGACAGTTCCCTCTTTTACTGCACATCTCCAATCCTCAAAGACTATAACGAACTCGTCCATATTAGAGAAGTCGGATATCCCTGCTACTTTTACAAGAGGAACCACTATCTTCTGCCACTGGTTTGTAATGCCCGTGACATAATATTTTCCTACCTCACCCCTGTTGTTTTTCATCTCGATCTTAAAGAGAGGAGAGAACCCTCTATTCTTGTCGCCCTTTACCCAGATAACAAAGTTTGCATATCCAGATACATCAGAACCATTCAGCTTCATCCAGAAACCGTTATAGGCTGGATTCGGAGAGTCAACATCGTAATCCAATCTCATGCAGAAACCTTTCCCGTCTCTGGTCTCACTATTGTTAAAACTCTCTATAGCTGTCTGAGAGAAATCCATTGGATCTCTATCCCAAGCGCCGAAATCACCGCCGATATTGTTTGGCTTTACACCCGAATCAAAATCGGCAACCAGAAGAGCCTCCTTTGCAAAAGAAGCTGCCGCAACTACAAAGAGAGCCACTAACATAAAATAGCCAGCTTTCTTCATCATCCCACCTCCTTTTTTTGTTTTTTGAATCTTCTCATTTATGCCATATAAAGTATCTTTTGTCAAGTTTTCTTAAACCATTAAATAAGTAAAGATATGCTGAATTACAAGGCTTACTGCACCTAAAGCTACAGAGTTTTCGCCCAGCTGAGTAGGTACAATCCTCACCTGACCGCCTATCTCTTCAAAAGTCTTTTCTCTAACAACTTTTTTAATTGCATCAAGCAGTACAGAGCCGGCTCTTTCAATACCGCCGCCTATTACAACTACCTCGGGGTTGAATATCTGAATAAGGTAGGCAATCCTTACGCCTAACTCCTCACCTGCCTCTTTTACCAGGCTTGCTGCAAGTTTATCTCCAGCTCTTACAGCTTCAATGATAGATTTAAAATCTATTTTAGAGCTATCTCCTCCGGCTAACTCCAGAATCTTAGAATCGCTGCTCTCTTTTACCCTCTCTACTGCAGAGGCTTTAAGACCCAAATCAGCCTCCCAGCGATCTAAACCTCTCCAGCGGCTCTTCTCTTCTTCTCTTAAAGTAGGTAAACCCAATTCTCCAGCACAGCCGCCAGCACCTCCATAGATTTGACCATTAATAACTATACCGCAGCCAACTCCGGAGTACATAAAGATAAGATTTTTGATATCGCTTTCAAGCTCAAACTCCCTCTCTCCAAGAGCAGCAACAGTTGCATCGTTCTCTACAAAGACAGGGATCTGAAACTTCTGCTCCAGCATATTCTTTAAAGTGGATATATATATGCTGCCCATCTGCTGGGGCCAGCGTATCGTACCCCCTTTTCTATCTACAATACCCGGTATACCTATACCGATACCTTTTATCCGGTCTCTCTCAACGTCAACTTTGGATATTATTTCTCCAATAAGATCTGACATTGCATCTATCATAGTATTCTCAGTACCTTCAGGCCGACTCTTCTTTACTTTGACCAAAACATTTGCTTTTAAATCAGAGACAACACCTATAATATTAAGAAGGTCCAAGCCTATTCCTATTATATAGGCAGCCTTTGGGTTTAATTCTAAGACAACCGGCCTTCTGCCTCCCGTTGAAACATCAAGACCGCCTTCTATAACAAAACCTTTTTGAATATAGGTATTAACATAATTAGATACCGTAACAATATTTAACTCTGTCTCCTTAGATATCTCTGTGCGAGTAATAGGCCCTTTTCTGCGAATTAGATCGAGGATTGAAAAATTTTTTCGCTCCCTGTCCGTTAAAACCTCTGTTGCTTCTACCATATCTGCCTCCTTTAATAATTACTCCCTAAGGAGCTTGTTGCCTGCTTCTACGATCTCAGGCAAAATATTATCTAATTCAGCCTGACCGTTAAAAAACAGATCCAATTTAGGTTTAATATACAACTCTTCTATCTCTCTCCAGTTAGGACTAAACGGGGGAAAGACTACGCTCTCAACTGCTTCATTAAGCATTTTTTTATTCAGCGGCTTCTCCTTGCTCTGAGCCCAATAAGGGCCCTGGGCAACAGATATTCTGCTTGGCTGCGCCAATCCTATAGAAGCGATACGCTCCATAGTTCGAGCGGAGGTCAAAGCCTTTATTACCTCCCAGGCAAGCTCAGGATTGCTGGATTTTTTCAATATGCAATATGCTGTTCCCCCTGTTGCAATCTGCCGTATATTTTGAGGGCTTTTAGGAAATACCGCTATATCCCAATCAAAGCTCTCTATATTCTGTAATGCCGGAGTCTCCCATATCCCCGACCCTAACATCGCAAGACGTCCGGTCATAAACATCATCTGTACACCCATACCCATATTTATAAGAGCAGAGGGGGTTGGAGATACTCTATGTTTCAAAATAAGATCTCTATAAAACTCCAGCCCTTCTCGCGATGCTTGAGTATTCAACTTTATAGAGCTAGGAGTCTTAACATTATCTACAAGTCTGCCGCCATTAGCTAAAACAAAATTCTGCCAGGCCCAAGTATAAAATCCATATCTCTTAATCTTGCCTTTTTCACCTCTTTCGGTAAGGCACTTTGCAGTCTCAAGAAGAGCATCCCAATCCCAGTCATCATCGGGGTAGGGAATATTATGTTGGTCAAAGATGTTCTTATTGTAATATACACAGGCAAAAGGAGCGATATCTCTTGGTATACCGTAAACATCGCCTTCAATAGTGAAATGTTCAATGATAGGCGAGAAAAAATCATTTAATACAAAACTCTTATCGTTTTCTACAAAAGGAGTAAGGTTTAAGAAAACACCTTTAGAGTAAAAATTTGTAAAAAGTCCTACCTCTGCAGCTATGATATCAGGTGAATCTCCTCCTGCTATCCTAGTTAGAATCTTGCTGCTATACCCTCCGTAAGGAGTATGCTCTAAGGCAACCTTTATTTTAGGATGGTCTCTCTGCCATTCTTCAATAACAGATGTGATTATCCTGACCTCTTCCGGAGAACCCCAAAAAGCAAAGCGCACCTTATTACTATCTGAAGTTGGACACTTCCCGCAGCCCCATATCAATACGGATATTAAGATTAAAATACTTTTTGCAATCTTCATAATAAACTTATTAAGAGCATTGTTTAAATTTTAAAACAACTCTTCACAATTGTCAACATATTTAGAACTAGGAAAATTAATTGCCTGGAAACTCTACAACATCGTTTTTAACCACAGACTCTTGAGGTAAACTCAGAAGGATCTCCGTTGCGGAAGTTACCTCTCTAACTTCATTTACTTTGAGTTTTGCAATCAACTTACCCTCTCTATAAATAAAGCACTCCATCCCTTCTTCTACGCCATCTCTTCTGCCGCGGTCAATTACTATAAAACCTTCTGCTGCGTTAACAGTAACTACCTTGGCTTGAATACTATCATCCCCCACCTCTATTCTGGGCAATTCAACCGCAGTCTCTTGATCGTTGTAACTCATTTTCTTTATCTTTTTAAGAGCTATTTCAAGAGACTGTTTTAGACGTGTAGCCTCAAGCATCTTATCTTCTAAAATCTGACTGGCGTAACTTACCCGCTTTTCGAACCTATCCTTGCTCTGTTCTTCTTTAAGCATCTTCTGCTTAAAATCATCCAGCCTTTTTTCAGTAGCTATTTTGTCTCCCTGAGCCTGTTCTAACTGAAGAGCTAAAGCACGCTTATCCCGCTCCAACCTTTCCAGACCTCTTATAGATTCTAATCTCTCTTCTCTCTCTTGCTCCAGCGATCGGGAAAAAGAAGAGACCATACCTCTAGTCTCAACCAATCTCTCCTCCAGTCTTCTCTTCTCATCCAGAAGCTCTCCTGTAAGCTGATCCAATCGCACTCTCTCGCTTTCAAATCTTAATATCTCTCCGTCTCTTTTCTCAAGCAGCTTCTTAAGATTGCTAAATTTTAGTTCTAAAGAGGTCTTCTCCCGCAGGAGATTAGACCAAAAATCATCTCCCCTGCTATCCTCCGTTTTGACTCTTTTGGTCAATCTCTCTTTTAGATTCTCTCTCTCTCCAATCAACCTGGCAACTTCATCTCTCAGTCTGTTGTTCTCATTGGCCAACTCTTTAAGTTCTTCCTCTGTTAAAAGCCTGCTATCTTCTAGCCTAGTCATCTGGCTTCTGTAGGTTATTAATCGGGTTTTAATATCTTCTACCTCTATCTTAAATTTATCTATTTCAAACTCTAAGTCTCTGTTCTTTTGATGCCAGAGCGCCCTCTCTTCTATATAACTGGAATATATCTTTCTATTCTCCGTACCTAACCAGAAAGCGGATATCAGGGAGAGTGTTGTTAGGACTATCACTGTTGAATATATAACTATCTTTATATTGTCACTCATCGCTTTATCTTTAAAAATATATTTATATGTTTCAATCTATATTTTAAATCTTCCAGTATCATATATCCAGAAGGAATTACAAGAAGAGTTAATATGGTAGATACAGACATCCCTCCGATTACAGTCTTTGCCAGCGGCGACCAGAGATTGGAAGACTCGCTCTTATCTAACGCCATAGGCATAAGGCTGCAGATTGTTGTAATAGAGGTCATAAAGATAGGGCGTAATCTGTGTTCAGCACCTCCAAGGACAGCTTTTTTTAATCCTGCACCCTGTTTTCTCAAAAAATTTATATGATCAACCATGACTATTGCATTGTTGACAACAATACCTCCTAACATCAACATACCCATAAGGGCTCCGATATTAATAGATGTACCTGTATAGTAGAGCATTGGGATGACACCTATTGCAGCGAGAGGCACAGTAGCCATAATAATAAACGGCTGGGTATAAGACTCAAAGAGTGAAGCCAAAACTAAGAAGATTAAAAATAGCGCTGTAATAATCGCAAACTTTTGCTGGCGCTCATTCTCTACCATTAATTCATAATCCCCGCTAAACCTATAAGTATAATCCTCGGGCATCTCAAACTTCTCTAAAACCTTGCTGCATCTTTCAATAGCCGTATTTAAATCCAGGGTTCCCCTATTCGCGCTAACCTGGACCATTCTTGATTTATTTTTATGCCAGATCTCGCTCGGTGCTATATCAAATTTTAAATCTGCAACCTGTTTCAGCGGAATTTTCGCTTTCTCTTTATTGACAAAAGTAATATTCTTTAAATCATCAAAGCTGTCGCGATCAAGCTCGCTCATCCTAACAACAATCTCAACCTCTTTAGTATCAGTATGGAAAAAACTGGCCCTTAGCCCCCGTATCTTCCCGTGTAATTGATAAGCAATATCTTTAACCGTTAGTCCAAATATGCTGAGCTTGTCTTGATCTACTATAATTCTTATCTCCGGCCTACCCTCACGCATTCTTATTTTTTGATCTGTAATCCCTTCAACCTGAGACAGGCTTTGAGCCATCTTCATTGCTATCTGTTTTAAAATATCATAGTCATACCCGTTAATATCGATA
This sequence comes from Candidatus Kaelpia imicola, assembly GCA_030765505.1. Lineage (NCBI taxonomy): Bacteria > Pseudomonadati > Candidatus Omnitrophota > Candidatus Kaelpia > Candidatus Kaelpia imicola. The sequence continues at coordinate 14,061 of JAVCCL010000019.1, forward strand.
AATATTTCATTGCTGCCTACTTCTTGAGGCAGCTCAAAGTATATAAAGGCATCGAAGTTCTTCATTGTTTCATCCATTCTGGGCCGCAGCTCTTCTATGAGATCGTTTGTCATTCGTTCTCTTTGAGCAAGAGGTTTTAACTTTACATATATCTTAGAAGACCATCTCTCTATTCTGGAGGATACAGTCCGTACTTCAGGAACTCCTTTTAGAATCTTCTCAACCATCGCAACCGCTTTATCAGACATCTCCAGTCTTGCACCTGTAGGCAGCTCAACATGTACGGTAAACTTATTCTGCTCTGTAATACCGATAAACTCTCTGCCAATATTTTTCTGAAGAGGCCAAATCCAAATAACAATTGCCATCATAGTTAATATTAAAAGATATCTGAATTTTAAAATAAATTTTAATACATCTATATAAATACCTCTAACTTTTTTAATACTTCTCTCGCTTCTCTTTAAAAATGGTATTCCTCCACCCATCTTGATTATGGATGCAGATAAGGGAATCAAACTTAAAGCCACAAAGAGAGATGCAAGAAGAGAGTAGACAACTGTCAAGGTCAACCCGCTATAGAGCAATCTCATCTGTTTGCCAACAAATATTATCGGCAAGAATGCAACTACAGAAGTAATGGTTGAAGCCACTATCGCCAGGCTGACCTCTTTGCTACCATCTAATGCAGCCTCTCTTTTTTTAAGTCCTCTCTCTTTCTTTTTGAAAATATTCTCAAGTACAACGATAGAGGAGTCGACCAGCATGCCTATACCCAGAGCCAGCCCGGAGAGAGTCATAACATTTAAAGTCAAACCCTGCATAAACATGATTGTAAAAGTGGCCATAACAGAGAGCGGAATAGAGAGTGCGATAATAAATGTCGGAGCCACATCATGGAGAAAGAGCAGCAGCACAATAACTGCCAGCGCTCCGCCGAACATAAGTGACTTGCGGACTGTATCAATAGCCTCTTGAACATACTCGGCCTGCTGAAAAGTAGGTTTTATTATTACATCCTTGGGAAGCTCCTTTTTTATCCTGGAGAGCTCTTCAACCAGCATCTTATTAACTTTTATAGTGTTGGCCGTAGACTCTTTCTGTACATAGATAGAGACAACAGGCCTGGAATCAACTCTGGAAAGATCTATGGGGTCGAGAAAAGAATCCTTGACCCGGGCAATATCTTTAAGCTGAATAATAGACCCCTGAGGATTCACGCTAACCCCAATCTCTTTTATATCTTCAATGCTTCTATACTGACCCATAAGACGGATTAAATTTTTTACTTTTTTCTCTTCCGTCTCTCCTAAAAGCAGATCTATGTTATTAACCCCTACCGTATCAATCAGCTCTCCCAAAGATATGTTGTAAGCCTGTAAGCTGCTCTCAGTTGCTTCGACAATAATCTTTCTCTCTCTACCTCCGGCTATCTCTATATTCGCCACCCCTTCTATTCGCTGCAGCCTGGATTTGATTTTCTCATCCACAATCCTCCTCAACATCTCAGGAGTATATCTCTCTCCTGTTACAGCAAGTATCACTATTGGAACATCTGTCTGTTGATACCGCGCAATAACCGGTTTCTCTATCTCTTTAGGCAGTCTATCTTTGACTCGGCCAAATTTCTCCCTAACCTCCAGAGAAGCAAAATCCATATCGGTACCCGGCTCAAATCTCAAAATAACTCTGGACTCTCCTTCTTCAGAGATAGATATAAGCTCTTTAAGCTTACTCACATCGCTTACAGCTTCTTCAACCGGTTTTGTGACAAGGCGCTCTACGTCAGGGGAAGGAATACCGCCTCTAATCCTTATAATGATGCTTATGGTATCATAGCTATAGTTGGGCATCAGCTCAACGGGCAGCTGTATCAAAGCAATATAACCTATGAGTATAATACCCAAAAATATCATACTCATTGCAACCGGTTTTTTTATCGAGAACTCAGGTAGATTCATAAGTTAAGCCTATGCTATTTTATTCTATACCACCTGCCAGGACCATTTGGCCCTTCTGGAGTAATGATCTTTTTCTTCTGCAGGTCTTTGAGATCTCTGGCTGCTGTAGCAATAGAGATACTAAACATCTGCATATATTCCTGCCTCCTCAACCTTCCTTTCTGACGCAAATATTTTAAAGCCTCTGCCTGCCTCTGATTTAAATCCAAACGTTGATCTTTCTTTTCTCTCTCTTCCTCTCTCTCTGATTTTACCTCTGTAATATCCGGCTGCTCCCGTTGCTGCGACTTGAGACCGGATATTAGTCCCTGTTCTACTTCAGGTAATACCTCTCTCTTGCCGCTCTCTATCATCTTTACAGCAACAATGTATAATGCCGGAACTATAAAGAGAGTAAGCAATGTAGACGAAGACAGCCCTCCGATAACAGCTATAGCCATAGGGGCCCTCAATTCTGCCCCTTCGCTAAATCCCAATGCAAGAGGTATAAGACCGAGGGTTGTAGTCAAAGCTGTCATCAATATCGGCCGCAACCTGTTTTGAGAGGCCTCTAAGACAGCCTCATAAGTAGAGAGCCCCTCTTCTCTTAATCCATTAACACGGTCTATTAAAACAATACCGTTATTAACAACAATTCCGCCCAGGATAATTACCCCCAAAAAAACAACTATATTGAGAGTGGTATGAGTAAGAAGCAGAGCAACTGTTACACCTATCGCTGCCAGGGGCACGGCGAGTATAATAATAAAGGGCTGCCAGAAAGACTCAAACTGCGCAGCCATTATCATGTAGACAAGTATTATAGACAATAGCAGGGCAAAGAAAAGACTTTTAAAAGACTCCTTCATCTCTTTACGCTCTCCGCTAAGCTGTGCCAAATAATCCTGCGGAATATCCAGATTAGATATCCTATTCTCTACGCTGTTCGCGATTTCATTAAACCCCCGCTTATAAATATTGGCCGAGACCAGAACGGTTCTCTCTTGGCCTAACCGCCTGATCTCAGACGGCCCCACGCCTTTCACAAGATAAGCTACATCCGCCAACGGAATCTCAACCCCAAGAGGTGAATGTATAAGTATGCTTCTTATTTTAGAGATGTTCTCTCTGTCCTCGTCACGCAACCTTGTTCTGATATCGTACTCTCTACCCTGCTCTTTATATTTAGAAGCAACGTAACCGCGTATCGCTGCATGGGTTGCCAAAGATATAGTATTCACCGAGAGGTTATAGAGTGCGGCTTTCTGTTTCTTTATATTGATCTTTACCTCCGGTTGAGGAGGCATAAGGTCACTCTTAATATCATAGAGCCCGGTAATGTCGCCTAGACTCAAAACTATACTTTCTGAGATAGAGCGCAAAACATCTAGATCACGCCCTTTTATCTCAACATTGACCGGCTTACCCCCGCCCATAGCTGCTTTGAATATTGTCTCTTGCAGAATATACGCTAGCTCTGCCCCCTCTAAATCAACGACCAGCAAGTCCTTCTGTAGCTGCTGTACAATATCTTGGCTTTTTCTATAATAAGGTGATCTCTTCGGCAGTTTCTTTAAGTTGACTACTATCTGGGACTGATGAGATCCCAGGGTCTCTACAGCTCCCCCATAGTCCTTCTCTTTAGAAGAACCAACGGTCACGCTAACACCTTTAATGTCGGGATAGCTAAAGATGGCTCTCTCTATCCTCTTTACAACCCTATCTGTTATCTCAATCTTTGTACCTGTAGGCATATCAACCTTTATCATAAACTCTCTCTGGTCAACCTTGGGCATCAACTCTCTGTCTACCCTGGTCAAGAGATAGAGAGAGAGGCCTGTTGCTGCAATAACAAGAACGAACCCTATCTGCTTAAATCTCAAGAATGATTTCAATGCACTAAGATATGAGATACGCAATATTTTCATCCAGGCCCACTCTTTAGGTTCTTTACTCACTCCCTTTATTTTAGAAGTAAGACTGGGAATCAAAGATAACGCAACAACAAGAGAAGCAATAAGAGCAAAGATAACAGTAAAAGCCAGCTCTTTAAACAGCTGTCCTGCAACGCCTTTAACGAATATCAGAGGAAGGAAGACCGCTATCGTTGTCAAAGTAGAAGCGAAGATAGCAGCTGCCACTTCAGACGCTCCGCCGATAGCCGCTTCTTTGGCAGGTCCGCCAAGCTGCCTCTTACGGACGATATTCTCTATAACAACAATGGCATTATCTACAAGCATACCAACACCCAAAGCAAGACCGCCTAAAGACATAATGTTAATAGAGAGTCCTCTGAAGTACATAAGGCTGAAGGCAAACATAATAGATATAGGTATTGAAAGCGCGACTATCAGAGAGCTGTATATATTCATCAAAAAGAAGAAGAGAACAATGAAAGCAAGTACACCTCCCTGAATTGCAGCATCTCTAACTCCGTTAATGGAGCTCTGGATAAACTTAGACTGATCATAGACAATCTCTATCTCGACTCTACCCCGCAACCTCTCTTCAATCTTAAGAAGTTTCTTCTCGATAGCCTTAACTACTGTAATAATATTGGCCCCTGCTTGCCGTTGAATTCTAAGAGCAATATTATCGCTGCCGTTATAACGTGAGAGGTTGGTTAAATCCTTAAGCGAATCCTGCACTCTGCCTAAATCGCCCAAGTGAATTATTCTTTTATCCGAACTCTCCCCTTTTAGCTCTCTTATATATTCTTCATATTGCGTCTTTGGCGGGTCAACATCCTGTACTTCAACAATAACATTCTCAATCTCTTTAACCGCTTCAAACTCACCTATTGTCCTGATCAAATATTCATAGAATTTCTCTTTAATTGTCCCGGCAGGAAAAGTAAAATTTGTCTGTTTTATAGCTTCAGCAACTTTTAAGATTGGAATGCGATTGGCATATAGTTTACCTTGATCAAGTTCAACCAGAATCTCCCGCTCTCTACCTCCTGCTATCGCGGCTGAAGCGACACCTTCTATTTTCTCCAGCTCGTCTTTGATCTCTTTTCTAGTTAGCTCTCTTAACTCTCTAGACGGAAGGCTTCCTTTAATAGATAATATAGCAATAGGTATCTCGAAGGGATTAAACTTCATTACTATCGGATCTTTGGCTCCAATAGGAAGCCTCTCTTTGACCAAATCTATCTTCTCTCTAACACCCAGAGAAGCAAAATCCATATTTGTACCCCAATCAAAATCGAGAATAATAAGAGCAAGCCCTTCTTTTGAAATCGAAGATATTTTCTTAAGCCCGTTGACTGTGCCTACCGCCTCTTCGATTATCTTTGTTACAAGGGTCTCAATCTCTTCAGGCGAGGCATTCTCGTAGGTTGTAACAACGCTAATCTGGGGATAAGATATCGATGGATATAGCTCCTGCGGCAAACGCATCCAGGAGATAGCACCCAGAAGCATAACACCCAGAAAGAACATTGTTATTGTAACCGGTCTTCTTACAGAAAAGCTAGGTAGATTCATTGCAGAATGATTATTAAAACAGTTTTTCCTGTCTCTCTATAATTTTGACGGGACTGCCCGCAGAAAGTTTTTTCATTCCCGGCGTCTCTGTGACAATTAGATCACTTTCCTTAAGACCTTTTTTAATAACAGCAAAGTCGGTCGTAATATACTCAACAGAGACTTGGCGGTATGCTACTTTACCCCCTTCTACAATCGCCGCATAATAGGCCCCCTGCTGTATTGAAACGGAAGCGCTTGGAATAACATAAGCATCCCTCTTTCTAAAGACAGCAATGGCTACCCGCGCAAACATTCCGGGTCTGAGAAGCTTCCCCGGATCAAGCACTCGTATGCGCACATTGAGTGTTCGTGTTCTTTCATCTACTTCAGGAAATAGTGTCTCTACATAACCAAAGAAAACTCTTGTCGGATAAGTATCTACTTTTATCTTTACTTTCTGCCCTGATTTAATCTTAAAAATATCTCTCTCTATAATCCCTGTCTCTACAAACGTATTGTCCGGGTCTATAAATTTACAGATCACGTCATTAGATGTAACAAACTCTCCTACCTCTTTCTCTTTTTTACCTATCAAGCCGTCTTGAGGAGCTTTTAATTGCAGCTTCTGAAGCTTTAATTTACTCAGCGCCAGCTCTTTGTTGCTGACCTCTATTTTAGCTTTGGCAACATTGACCTCGGCCTGCACCTGATCCAGCCTATCTTTTATAATTGCACCTAATTTATAAAGTCTCTTAACTATCTCATATTTTTTAAGTGCTACTTTACGCTCTGCCTCTGAAACCTGCAGCTTTGCCTGCGTCCACTGAACCTCTAAATTAACATCTTTAGGATCAAGGGCTGCAAGAAGATCGTTTTTCTTAACTTTTTCACCTTCTTTGAAATTGGCGTTTTTTAATATTCCATTTGTTTCAAACTTCAACTCAAGTATCGGAATATTTTTAACTGTACCTGCCACAAATAATTCATCTGTAAAATCAACCGGTTTAAGCTCATAGATTTTAATCGGTATCTCTTCCTGAGACTGCTGCGGAAATAGCGAAGAGATGTCTTGGGGCTTCTTATCTGCAGAGCTTTTCTTTTTCGATTCTTCCGTTAACTGCTTTTTTCCTTCCGGCACCGAATACTTCTCACCCTTATTTTGAGAATTAAAAAGCCTCTGCACGCCTAAAAACAGAGAAGCTATAATAACTATGTTTGCGACAATAAACATAATCTTTTTGGGAGTAAAAAACTGTTTTGCTTTAGATAAATCTAAATTTTTTTTCATTGCATTATCTCCACGTTATCCCCGATTCTCAAACCCTTGAAATTATCCCCGATACCTTTTTCTAAATAGCAGGCCGACATCTCTCCTTCTATGCGAGCAGGTATGAGCAGAGCATACTCTCTACCATTTCGATAGACTACAACCTTGCTTGATGGGGTTAAACCTTTTGCATTTCCGATATTAAGGATTGCCATTTCATGCTGATTGTTAACTCCGATTATCCTACCCTCTATACCTGTTAAAGTTGCTTCCCTGCTCTCTTTTTTAAAATCCGGAAGCAAGAAAGGTGTGTAGCTAATGTTTGCAGAGGGATGCTCGCCAAACTTCTCCCAGGCAGTTATTACCGGCCTATCGGTTGTTAAACTTAAAAAACTTTCAACTCCACATGCCTTGGAAAGTCCGGAAAGAGCCATATAATAACCTATCAAAGCGCGGTTATAATTTACTTTTTCATTAGCATAATCTAAATATGACTGCATTAATGCTGTTATATCTGCTTCTTCTATCTTCATCTTACCCTCTGTTACCTTTAGCCGTTTATTCAAGAAATCCAGCTTTCTTAAAGATGTCTCTATTTGGAAAAGAGAGGATATATAATTTGCATAAGACTTACTAACTTCAGCAACAATAGTCTCTTCAGATTCAAGTTCTTCGTTTAAAGCCTTCAGGTGTTCTGTTTGAGCAGTTTTTATATCCGCGATGCTCCCCAGCCTGTCGACTAGAGAAAGCTCTGTTGATCTTGTAAAAGATTCCGTTGTCTCTTCCAGGCTAAAGCCGCCTGCCGGCCTACTCTGCTTTGTTACAGAACTACTCAATGTGCTTGTACCTATAGGCTTAGTCACTTTTAATCCTACATACCAACTATCTCTGAAGACTTTATCTTCTGACTCATAGCCTTCGGCCATCTGGCCAACTTTACTTGTAAGGCTTATTCGGCACCTGTTTTTAGCTTTTGCTATCTGTTCATTCAAATTGTTAAAATGGCTTACTAATTGCCTAATTCTTAATTCGGGGCGTTTTATCTTGGCAATTTCTAATGCTTTATCCATATCAACATTGACTCTCTCAAAAGGCAGCCAGTTGACAAAGTTTATCTCTTCATCTTCCGGCATATTTAAAATTTGCCTAAAAGAAAGCTCCGCTAAAGAGAGCTCTTTCTGGGCTGATATGAAAAAAAACTTGACCTGATGGTAAGAGGATTGTAATTGTCCGTATTCCAGCTCTGTGATCAGCTGCTGTTGATAGAGAACCTCTCCTAATGCAAAAATCTTGTTTGCCTCTTTAATAAGCTTATTAAAAGTATCCCAATTCATCCTGTTCAGCACGACACTGTAGTAGCTTCTTTTTAATTCCAGGGAATAATCAGAATAAAGCCTCTTGTGCTCATAAAGCGAAAGTTCTCTGTTTATCTCAGCCTGTTCAATTTTATACCTCAATTCGCCGCCATAAGATATAGGCTGCTCCAGCTCTAATTCATATGATTTCGAAAAAATATCAACATCACCGACAGTAGCACCGCTTGTATCAGTAACTCTAATTATAGCATTAGGAAAAAGCTGCCGCTTAGCCTCGCTTAGTTTAAGCTGCGCAAGTTCATATTGACTTTGCGCAACTTTGAGCTCCCTATAGTTTTCCACTCCAATCTCTAACCATGGCCGCCAACCCCAAATTGCCTCCTGCCATTCCCGCTCATTTTTAGGACCTATGCGTTTATTCGGCATAAAACTAAATATTTTGGGAATATCTACCTCTTTATCCACGTCTTTATCCACAAAAGCTTCTCTGCCTTTACCTACAGAAGCTTCTTTAATAAACGGAAATTTGATATCTATGCTCTTCCTGCTTAGCGATACATCGTATTTGCTTGCTTTGCTTATAGCAAGCCTTATGCCGTCTACTTTTCCGGGCTTATCAGCAGTTGGTTCATAACCTGGATAAAACTCCACTTCTGCATATTCTACCCCGGGCAGATCGATATCAATCTTCAATCTATTTATGCAAAGAATATTGCTGCCAATAAGGTCAAAAAAGAGATATTGGTTATCATTAACCCAGTACGCAGAATAAGTAGGAGGCCGGTTGAAATTAAGTTTTAAGGTAAACAGACCGTCTTGAAATACTTTTTCAATGCTGTTTAAGGTAACCGTATCATCGGAATATGATACGGTTATTTGCAATAATGATACGGTTAGCAAGAACCATATCATAAATGATACGGATAGCTTTTCTGCCGTTACTTTTGAGACTAATCTATATATAACCATATCATAACCGTATCATTTAGAATCTCTCAAAAAAAGGCCTCATTGTCAAGTAGAAAATGGAAGCACGCAAAGGGGATTAAACCGCAGGAAATTAATCTGAAATCTGATTGATATCGATTAAATCGTCCTGCCTTGCAAGAATATGTGCGATACGTTCAAGTTCTTTTATCAATCTCTCTTTTGCTTTAGGATCTAAAGGGGGGATTTTTATCACTATCTTGTTCTGCCCAAAGATTATATTTATAAATACATTTATTTCTCGCTCTTTAGGGCTTTTACTCTCCTCTTGAATATCCTGCTGCTCGGCTTCCTCTTCTTCGCTAACAGATTCAACTTCTGCTATCTGCACTTTGACCCTAAGACCGTATTTATGCACCGGTAGATTCTCTCCCTGCCTTTTCACAGCATCCTTAAAGACTAAAGGTGCTGCATCTTCTAACTCTTTTATAAGCCTCTCTATCTCAACTCCGTTTTCAATCTCGGGAACACCCTCCTCAAACTCTAATTCAATAGTCTCAATCCCAAAAATAGATTCCGGCATTGTATAGGCATAAAAATCACTACCCATGGGTGATGCGGTATCCGTCTCCTGCTGATGAGCTATATAAGGAAAATAGAGAACCTCGCTCTCTATCTTTTTTAAGGGAGTGTAGGCAGGCTTGCTATATTCACTTCCCAGGCTATAATCCCAGCTCTTTTTTTGATACCCACTATTCATATCTTGCGCAAAAGATATAGAGGATTGTAAGGATATAATAATCAAAAACAGAAGACCAGCACCGATGGTTGAAACCTGTTTTAGAAAATCTATTTTCATATAGTTACTATCTTAACAAATAGCGGTCTATACTGCCAATAAATTATCAAGATTAAATATCACTGCAGGCTTCTGGAAAGGAGGTATTCTGGGCTTGAAGAGTATCATCGCTCTCTGACCAATATCGGGCAAGGACATTAGTGCGGGCTGCCTCATAATCTATGCCTTGGTCTATAACTTGCTCTGCAATCTCTTTAATTGCATTGCCGAATTCTTCCAACGCTATATCGCCTAAAATTCTTGCAACCTCTTCGTCTTTAAAAGCGCGCCACATTACCTGTCCGTATTGAATTGCATCTTCAAATGAACCTTCGACTAAAGCTAAATTAAAATTCACCGATTCTAAAGTAGCAAGTTTAGTCAAAGGATCGTACTCTAATATTTTACTTATAGAAATTGTATTATAGCTTATCTCTCCATCCTTGGATTCTATATGAGAAATGTTTAAAATCTCCGATGCTCTGTCATATTCATCATATTGATAAAATTGAAGAGAGGTAGTAATTAAATCAGGGGCATTATCATCGTTAAAGTGTTTTATTTCAAGCACTTGGGGCATATATTCTATATCGCCGTCTTCATTGACGGATGAATAAAACTCTTTTATATTAACAGTCTCTTCGTAACTGCGAGTATACTCTCCAGGTAAAACTTCGGTAACTTTTCTATGATAACTTTTATTTTCTCTCAGTTGAAAATCCATCTCCAAAATATCTTGTTCAAAACTTGTAATAACTCCTGTCTCTAAATTTTCTATCTCTTGGTACAATTTAACTGCATAACCGAATGCATTTGATTTTTTGTTATCAAATCCCCACCAGTCACCTTCACATTCAAGATACTCTATGTAGTTATAACTATCTTTGTATACAACGAACTCTATCTCTGGATCATTATCATCCTGCGCATATACAGGCTTGCTTGTTTTAGAAAATGTCCAGTCCAAAAAATGCGTATTTTCACTTCTTAATGCAATCTGTATTGGTATCACCGTGCTGGGACCGCCCAGCTTATCATTTGATATGCTGTGGTTAAAAGTTATTGAAAACCCTTTTTTTGCATGCTGTCCGGATGTCTCCGTTATTCTCTTTATAGCCTCTTCTATATCCCCGTCTGTAACACCCTTTTTTCCCTTCGCATATTTGTTTATAATCCATTTTGCAACCTCCGTATTTGTTCCATTAAAAGATAATGATCCATTCTTACCCACGCTTCTGCTAGGACCGGCAGCCTTAATTGGAGCAAAGAGTTGATCGCTACTTATCATTGCAAATTCTCTAATTTTATTTCTTATAGCAGCGATTGCATATAGCGATGCGCTTAAATTTTGATAACTAATGCGTACCTGCTCCCCTGATTTCTTTCCTATCAATAAAGCCTTTATAGTCGCCTCTCTCTCTTCCAGCTCATCAATAGATAACGCGGCAGAGAGAGCGTTATAAAGCTCTGCAGCTGAACCATAATGCGATAAATCCATAGGATTCTCTTTCTCTGAATCACTATATGCACTCACATCTATGGAGAGCATACAGCAGATAGATACTATTATTAGACCCAAAATTAAATCTTTTAAAAAGTCTTTCTTCCTCATCACAATACATTTATACCACATCTTTTATTAAAAAACAAATAAGAGTACTCATTTTAGATAAAAATCGTCTATATAGCAACGCCCTGCTTCTATGCTGGTATAACGCTTATCTATAAATACATTTATTTCTACTATGTTGGAGAGCCTTTTATCTTTTAGACTATTCAGCGATATCTCTACTCGCCCCCATTCACTAGAGACTTGAGAGTTCATCTTTGTGACTCTATTACCAAATTTATCTTCTATTGTAACTCCTACTATTTTAGAAAATCCCAGCGTCGGCTCACCCTTAATCCAAAAACCGAGCAGGTTGTACCCGCTAAAATCATGATCTGAAACATCTAACCATAGACCTCCCACGAGATCTGCCCCGGACCTAAAATCATAATCAAGCGCCACAGCTCTTCCTCTCTCTCCTACCCGGACGCGGGCCTGGAGCTCAGCCTTAAAGCTTGCCTGCTTATCGTTAGACACCGCCTCCCATACTCCTCCTTTATATTCATCTGCATTAAAGTCCTGCAAAATAAAGATCTGCTCCCTATACTTTGAGAAACCACCAGCTGTATTGGTACAGCCGTAGAGCATGATAGAGATAACCACTATAAATATAAGCTCTTTTCTCATGCTTTTACCACAATCCGCGGTTCTTTGATAGAGTAACTACCTACACCATCCCGATCGCCGCCTTTAGGTACAACTATTTTGATACTCTCTATATCCGCTATCTTAATCTCAAAAAGGGTCAATGGTATTAAGACAAGTGTAGGGCCTTTCAATTTTGCATTCAGTATTTTAGAATAACTATTGCCTTTTAATCCAATCTGGATATCCAGAGAGCTAGGCCCCTTCTTGCCCGGTAAAATGACCATCTCTAAAGCATGGTCTCCGGCTTTTTCATCAGATATCTCCAGAGGTAAAGATATCTCGCACTCCGGCATCCGCCTAAACAGAGAGAAATAGCTTATACCCAACGTCCTGCTCTCTCTATTAATACTGGCAGTCATAAAACCTAAATAGCCTATTCTGGTCGTAACCCGCTTTTTAGAATCTTCCTGGAAAAGAAAATCAAAACTATATGCAGTCTCAGACTTAAGATTGAAATCGGGCCACTCCTCGTAAAGTTCAGGATTGACTATAACAGCCTGGGGTAAAGCAAGGGTAATGCTCCGGTTCTCTTCAGCAAAACATAGAGAATATAAAGCTAAAACAGTAAAGAGTACGGCATTCTTTATTCCCATAATAGCATCAAAGACATTTTAACACCTGCGCCGAGATTTTACAAACCTCTACTACCCTCCAATAATAAAACCATCTCGCCTTTTAATCTGACTTGGTTACACTCTATGCGCTTTAGGAGTTCTGATGTTTTACAACGCAGAAGTTCTTCATGGAGTTTTGTCAACTCCCTGGCTAAACAGAGATCCCTATCTCCTATAATCTCTAAAATATCTCTTAACAGTTTTTCTATCCTATGAGGGCTTTCATAAAATATAATAGTCTTGGAATCCTCTCTTAAAGCTTCAAGCCGCTGTTTTCTTTTGCTGTTCCTGCGAGGCAAAAATCCTTCAAAAGTAAACCTGTCTGTAGCTAGACCTGAAGCTACTAAAGCAGTTAAAAAAGCGCTGGGCCCGGGAATAGATATAACATCTAAATCACATCTTAACGCCTCTCTTGCGAGGTAGAACCCGGGGTCCGAGATCCCGGGAGTACCTGCATCTGAAATAAGAGCATAGACAGCACCCTCTTTTATCTTTTTTAAAACAGCGGATGTCTTCTGCTCTTTATTGAAATCATGAAAAGAGACTCTTGGCGTCTCTATGCTATATCGATGAAACAGCTTTTGAGCTCTACGAGTATCTTCACATAAGACCACCTCTGCCTCCTTGAGAATCTCAAGAGCCCGAAGAGTAATATCCCCTAAATTTCCAATAGGCGTTCCGACCAGATAGAGCCTTCCCTTGTTAGACATTTTGAAATAAAAAATTATTCTACAGTTACGCTCTTTGCAAGGTTGCGGGGCTTATCAACATTGCAACCTTTTTTAAGCGCAATAAAATATGCCAAGAGCTGTAATGGCAATGGAGTAAGTAATACTGCAACAGATTCTCGTATCTTGGGTACTTTAATAGTTCTGAAGCAGGTTGATTCCGACTCTGAATCTCCTTCTGTTATGAGACCTATAAGCTTTCCTTTTCTAGCTTTTATCTCAAGCATATTGGATAGCATCTTATCCCGCACCCTACCTGCAACAGAGAGAACCACTACAGGGAGCTGCTCTTCAATTAAAGCTATCGGCCCATGCTTCATCTCACCGCCTGGATATCCTTCAGCATGAATATAAGATATCTCTTTTAGCTTTAAAGCCCCCTCTAAAGCATTGGGATAATTAATTCCTCGGGCTAAATATAGGAAATTTGGAGATTGATATAGCTCTGATGCTAAGCTTTTAATGCTATCTTTTTCGGCAATTATCTTCTCTAAATAGAGCGGTACCTTTTTCAAATCTTGTATATAGTCTTTTAAAAATTCGGCATCCTTAGTTTTACGAAGTTGAGCCAGTTTTAAAGATAGAAGCTGTAAGACCATAATCTGAGCCAGGTATGTTTTGGTTGAGGCTACACCTATCTCGAGGCCGGCAGCAGTATAGAGCACTCTGTCAGATTCTCTGGCAATCGTTGAATCTTCTACGTTAACCAGAGAGAGTGTTTTAAAATTAAACTCCTTGGCAAGACGCAGGCTGGCCAATGTATCTGCAGTCTCACCCGATTGGGATATAGATATAAAAAGCGTATGCTCTTCGGGCACCGGATTTCTATATCTAAATTCACTTGAGGTATCTACGGTAACCGCTATGCCTGCCATATCCTCTATCAAGTATTCGGCAATTAAACCTGAGTGGTAGGCTGTACCGCAGGCAACTATTACAATTTGCTTTATATCCTCAAAGAAACTATCTTTAATCGGCAATTTAACCTGATTCTGGTTAATATAATGTTCAATAACATTTTTGATTACCTCGGGCTGTTCATATATCTCTTTGAGCATAAAATGCGAAAATCCATTTTTGTCAGCCGAAGGCATTGTCCACTTTAACTCTGAAGGGTTTTTAAGCCTCTCTTTACCATTAAAATCCTTTATAGAGAAACTGTCTTTTTTTACTATTATCATCTCTCCGTCGTCTATGTATATAACAAGCTGAGCCTCGCCTATCAATGCTGTTGCATCTGAAGCAAGGTAGTAACCATCCTTACCTATGCCCAGAAGCAAAGGGCTTAACATCCTGGCAGCAATAATTTTATCCGGCTCTCTTTTGGAAGCTGCCATCAAAGCATAGCTACCCTTCAGTTTTGGCAAAACCTGCCGCACGGCCTCTTCTAAATCATCCTTATAATACTCCTCTATAAGATGTGCTATTACTTCCGTATCTGTATCTGATCTAAACCAATGGCCGTTTTCTTCAAGTCCGATTTTAAGCTCTTGATAGTTTTCGATAATACCATTATGCACGATAGCAATCTCATCTTTGCAGTCCAGGTGAGGATGGGCATTGAGCTCATTGACCTCGCCATGAGTAGCCCAGCGCGTATGCCCCAAACCCAAGCCGCCCTTTATATTTAACGATTTCAGAGCATCTTTTAGTACTTCGACCTTACCAGACCTCTTTACAGTTTGGAAGTTACCGTCATTAAATATAGATATGCCGGCAGAATCATAGCCTCTATACTCTAAGCGCTCCAACCCTTTCTCAAGGATATCAAGAGCATCTCTCTTACCTATATAACCAATTATGCCACACATGCTACCTAAACCCCCTTTTTACTAACGCCTATCTTGCTGCCTATATCAACGTCCCCAGCCGGGTTTGAACCGGCGCCGACGGCTCGAAAGGCCGTTGTCCTAGGCCGCTAGACGATGGGGACTCCATTTTCCGTTTAAATACTACTTTATTAAGTTTACCACTTTATTTCGATTTTGCAAATAACTCTCTATTTTTCTCAAACTGTTGCCGTTTAGCTCTGCTCATCGTCTTTGACTACCTTAGCAAAAGATACGACTCGATCCTTATCGGCCGTCCGGACAATACGCACCCCCGAAGTGCTTCTCCCTATCTCCCTAATATCTTTTACAGAAGTCCTGACCACCTGTCCGCTCTGGGTCATCAAAACGATATCATCTTGATCGCTCACAACCTCTGCCCCTATAACCTTACCTGTCTTGGTGGGCAGTTTCATATTGATCACACCTTTGCCGGCGCGGGATTGTATCCTGTAAGCTTTAACAGCTGTCCTTTTGCCGAATCCTTCCTCGGCAACCGTCAAAATACTATCCTCTTCTTTAACACAGCACATGCTGACTACTCTATCTCTTTTGGATAGAGTAATACCTCTGACCCCTTGAGCGCTGCGGCCCGTCGGCCTAAGCTGCTTCTCTGAAAAACATATAGACTTTCCGTCTTTTGTCGCTAAGAAGACGTTATCTTTGCCATCGCTGATTCTGGCGCATATAAGAGAGTCCTTACTCTTTAACGAGATAGCATTTACTCCCCCTTTACGCGGGTTTTTAAAATCATTCAACTTCATCTTTTTGACAACACCGGCAGCCGTAGCAAGAACAAGAAACTGATTGGAATCAAAATCTCTAACAGGTATAAAAGCGGTGACCAGCTCTTCTCTGTTTAAACTTAAGATGTTGACAACGGCTTTACCTCTCGCCGTGCGGTTGGCAACAGGGATTTCATGTACTTTTAACCAATAAAGCCTACCGCTATTGGTTAAGAAAAGCATATGGTCATGTGTAGAAGCAATGAAGAGTTGATCGACAAAATCACCCTCCTTCAGATCCATCCCTATCACACCCTTGCCTCCACGGCGCTGGCTTTTATATGTAGAGATAGACTGCCTCTTTATATAACCCAAATTGGATATTGTAACAACCATATCCTCTTCTGCGATTAAATCTTCAACCTTGACCTCCTTAACCTCTTCCACGATATTGCTTCTTCTCCCGTCGCTGTATCTATCTTGCACCTCTTTGAGTTCTTCTTTTATTACTTCCATAATCTTCCTGCCACTATTAAGCAAGTCTTTTAAATATTCTATCTTCTTTATAAGCTCTAAATACTCTGCCTCCAGTTTACTTACTTCTAATCGTGTTAACCTCTGCAATTGCATCTCTAATATAGACTGGGCCTGTATCTCTGTTAGTTTAAGATTTTCAACTAGCTTCTCTTTTGCATCTTGTGTATTTTTAGCCTTTTTAATTAAAGCTATAACCTTATCAATGTTTGCCAAAGCCAGTTTTAACCCCTCTATTATATGTGCTCGTCTCTCTGCTTTTTCAAGGTCAAATTTTGTCCTTCTGGTTACAACCTCTTTTCTATGCTGAACAAACTCTGTAATCAATTGTTTTAAGGTTAAGACTTGCGGCCTATTATTCACAAGGGCAAGCAAGATAATACCGAAAGAGACCTCCATCTGAGTATGCTTGTAAAGCTGGTTCAGAATAACTTCGGAATGTCGATCTCTTTGAAGTTCTATCATAATACGAATACCCTCTTTGTCAGACTCATCTCTTAGGTCGGATATACCCTCTATCCTCTTCTCTTTGACCGTATTAGCAATCTGTTCTATAAGGTTGGATTTGTTTACCTGATAAGGTATCTCTTTAACAATGATAGCCTCCTTACCTCCTTTAAGCTGTTCTACCGCCGCTTGAGCGCGAATCTTAATAATCCCTTTACCCTGGCTGTAAGCCTCTCTTAATCCTTCGCTGCCATAGAGTATCCCGCCTGTTGGAAAATCAGGCCCAGGAATATATTCCATCAACTCTGCTATAGTGATATCGGAATTATCTATATAGGCAATCGTTCCATTAATAACCTCTGTTAAATTGTGAGGAGGTATATTTGTTGCCATACCCACAGCGATGCCTGAAGAGCCGTTGACAAGAAGATTAGGAACTCTGCCGGGTAAGAGCGTGGGCTCTTTTAAGCTTTCATCAAAATTGGGCCTGAAATCCACTGTATTCTTTTCAATATCAGCAAGCAGCTCTCCGGATATTGCCGCAAGCCTAGCCTCGGTATACCGCATTGCCGCTGCCGAATCGCCGTCTACAGAGCCAAAGTTGCCCTGACCGTCTACAAGAGGATACCGCACAGAGAAACTCTGTGCCATACGCACCAGAGCATCGTAGACCGCCGTATCACCGTGGGGATGATATTTACCTAAAACCTCTCCGACTATACGAGCGGATTTTTTGTAAGGCTTGTTAGACTCTAACCCCAGCTCTTTCATAGCAAATAATATTCTTCTATGAACAGGTTTGAGCCCGTCTTTTGCATCCGGCAAAGCCCTGCCTACAATTACGCTCATTGCATAGCTCAGATAAGAGTCTTTCATCTCATCCTTAATATCTACATGTTTTATATTCTGTTCTCTGGCGTACATCTCTCTCCTTCCCTTTTTAAAAACTATACATCTAAATACCTTATCTCATGAGCATGTTCTTGGATAAAATTTCTCCGGGGCTCAACCTGATCGCCCATAAGTGTAGTAAAAATATTATCTGCTTCAACAGCGTCTTCTAAAGATACCTGCACTAAGGTTCGGGCATCGGGGTCCATAGTAGTCTCCCAAAGCTGAGCAGGGTTCATCTCGCCTAAACCTTTGTAGCGCTGTATCTGTAGTCCTCGTTTACCCTGGCTTTCAACATTCTCTAACAGTTCCCGTAAAGAAAAGAGTTCTGTTGTCCCGTTGTTTTTTAATACAAAAGGTGCTTTGCTTTGGGGTCTATTTTTATTCTTTCGCTCTTCAGCTCCTGCCTGGACAGGCTTAAAATAGTCTTTAGGGCTGAACCCCGTTTTAATAAGCTGTTTTAGCTGTTTTGCGAGATCCATCTCTTCCCAGATTTCGATAATCTCTAAATCGCTTACATTAGAAAAATTCTTTTCTTCGATGTCAAACTCAATCTCCTTCTTTAATTTTTTCTCTAGCAAAGATATATATACACTAAGCTCTTCGTCTGTAGACAGAAACTGCTCTTCTTTTTTAAATTTTACCCTGTAAAGCGGCAGGGCCCCTCTGTTTTTATCCCAATGGTTGATATAGTCTCTTACGTCTATGCCGCGTTTTTGAATCAATCTTGTAATCCGCCTGATCTCAACAAGAAGAAGCAGGAGATTTAATAATTTATTCCCGGAAACTTTCTTGCTATTTTTCACGTTTAAGACACACCCTTCTATGCCAAGTTCTAAAACAAATTGGGCCATCTCATCTTCGGTTTGAATATATTTTTCACGCTGCCCTTTTTTAATTCTATAGAGTGGCGGCTGCGCAATATATATATGTCTATTTTCAAGTAAGGCAGGCATCTCTCTATAAAAAAATGTTAGAAGCAGGGTTCTGATGTGAGAGCCGTCAACATCCGCATCGCACATAAGGATTATGCGATGGTAGCGCAGTTTTTCGATTTTGAACTCATCTTCAATACCGCTGCCTAAAGCGCTGATGATAATTTGAATCTCATTGCTTTTTAAGACCTTGTCCAGGCGGGCTTTTTCTACATTGAGAATCTTGCCTTTTAAAGGCAGAATTGCCTGGAATTTTCTATCCCTCGCTTGTCTGGCTGAACCGCCTGCAGAATCTCCTTCTACAAGATAGAGCTCGCAGAGCTCGGGATCTTTCTCAGAACAATCTGCAAGTTTACCAGGCAGGCCTCCCGCTATATCTAATGCACCCTTCCGCCGAGCTATCTCTCTAGCTTTACGCGCGGCGGTCCTTGCCTGGAAAGCAAGCACTGCCTTAAAGACAATCTTCTTTGCTGTAGAAGGGTTTTCTTCAAAAAACCCGCCCAAGTGTTTGTTGACCATAGACTCTACAATGCCTTGAATATCACTATTACCCAGTTTAGTTTTGGTCTGTCCTTCAAATTGAGGGTCGGGGACTTTAATGCTGATTACTGCAATTAACCCTTCTCGTACATCATCTCCTGAAGGTAGAGGCTCATCATCTTTAATCATCCCTTTACTTCTGATATAGCTATTAATCGTCCTGGTCAAGGCTGAGCGAAACCCCGAGACATGTGTTCCCCCTTCAATAGTATTGATATTGTTAACAAAGGAGAAAACGCTTTCGTTATAACCATCGTGATACAGCAAGGCAACCTCAAGAATAAGAGCATCTTTTTTTGTTTCCAAATAAATCGGCTTATTATGCAGGGCATTTTTGTTTTTAGCAAGGTACTCTATAAAACTGACTATACCTCCTCTAAACATAAACTCTACATCTTTGCCTACCCTCTCATCTTCTAGTTTTACTTTTAACCCTTTGTTAAGGAAAGCCAGCTCTCTTAACCTGTTGGCAATAATATCGAACTTAAATTCTGTAGTCTCTCGAAAAATATCCGGGTCGGGTGCAAATGTAATCTTTGTTCCGGTTTTTTTACTCTTTCCTATTGTAGCAAGCTTTGTCACCGGCTTACCGTACTCATACCTTTGATGATAAACCTTACCGTCTCTTCTAATCTCCGCCTCTAACCATTCTGATAAAGCATTGACCACAGATACGCCAACACCGTGCAGTCCGCCTGAAACTTTGTAAACTCTAGCATCAAACTTACCGCCAGCATGAAGAGTGGTTAAGACAACCTCTACAGCAGGTTTCTTCTCTGTCTTATGTCTATCGACCGGAATACCTCTGCCGTTATCTATAATTGCAATGCTGCCGTCAGCCTGTACGCGGACTTTAATGCTGTCACAATAGCCCCCCATGGCTTCATCTACACTATTATCAACCACTTCATATATAAGGTGATGTAAACCATATAAAGAGGTGTCGCCAATATACATAGCGGGTCTCTTTCTGACAGCCTCAATACCTTCTAAAACCTGAATATTAGTTGCATCATACCTCTGTTTCGTTTTTATCTTAAGGCTTTTCTGTTCTTCTGTTTTAATCCTGCCCTCTAAAGGTTTGACCATCCCTACTCCTTTCTGTTTTTTTTTCTTAGACTCTTTTTTCTCTTTCATCTTCCCACTCTGAATTTTATCTCCTCTATTATTCCTTGTTTAAAAAAATCTTTCAGGCCGTCTTTTATCTTCTCTATCTTCAGAGAACAAATATACATCCAATCACTATCATCAACATCCACATAAAGCACTCTTTTTTTTAAAGCACCCGGTTCTGCATGCTCTATAAAACTCTCAGTTATCTTGTTCCAGGCTGTAATTATTTTGCCGCCTTCTGCGTTTTTGTTTTGAATCTCTTTTAAAACACTCTTTAACTCCTTCTTTAGGGGCTTCTCTCTCATTTTTTACATTAACTGCATAGGTAAAACGAGATAGAGATATGTAGAGCCTATCCTTATTATTCCGGGTTTATCTACTCCGTTTAATTCAAATACTATCTCGCTCTGATCGATATTTTTCAAAATATCCAATAAATATTGAGGGTTGAAACCTATTATTATCTCTTCTCCTTTATAGTCCGCTTCCAGCTCTTCGCACCCCTCTCCTAGTTCGGGGGTCACTTTCGATATTACAACTTTATCTTTGTAAACCTCTATCTTTACAACAACAGATTCCGTGGTTGTCATAAGGTTAGCTCTTTTAATTGCTTGAAAAAAATCCTTTGTATTTAATGTTAGCTTGTTGTCGCTCTCTTGGGGTATAACCTCTTCATATTTAGGAAAGTCTCCTTCTATAAGACGTGTAATCAGCTCTGTTTTGGGTAAAGAGAATGCCATCTGGTTGTTTTTTTCGGATAGGCTTACAGTTAAAGGGGTTTCTGTTTTTTCACTCATTTTTAATAACTCTAACACTGCTTTTTGAGGAACTATATATTTACCCGACCATCCTGTTTTAATGTTTTCCCGACAGAGCGCAAGCCTTCTGCCGTCACTTGCTACTAAACTTAAGGAGTCTTCATTAAAATCAAATAGAATACCGTTTAAAACATACCTTGTCTCTTCTTTTGAACAAGCAAAATAAGTTTTTGATATCATTGAGGCAAGCTTTTTGGCATCTATTTTAAAACTTTTGCCTTCTATTTTTGGTATATCGGGATACTCTTGAGGTGAAAAACCTAAAAGTTTAAAATAACATTTCTCAGCTCTTAATATGACTCCAAAATTTTTTGTTTCTTCTATCAGTATATTATCGGATGGTATCTCTTTTAATATATCATAAAATTTTTTTCCTAAAGCTGTAATCTTGCCTGATTGTATTACTTCCACGTCTATTTTTTTTCTAATACATATTTCAAGATCCGTAGCTGTGATAAAAAGTTTATTCTCTTCCGCCTCTAATAACAGATTGGATAGAATCGGTAACGTTGATCTTGAAGGTATTGCTGCTATTACATCTTGTAAATGTTGGGTTATCTCTCCCCTCTCTACTTTTATTTTCATACCTGCCTCCTTTATCCACACATTCTTTAATAGTAGTTTTTTAAAAACTAGTAGTCTCTAGTAGTGGTTGTTGAAAAGTTGAAAAACCATATAATACCATAAAATCAAATCAATTATTTATACACATCTTAATGTTATTTAAAAGTGTATAATACCTTTTTAACCCTCTCTCTATATTAACAATCCGTATATCCACATATTATCCACAAGCAGCCTACATGTTTTTATCTATTTTATCCACAAGGTTATCCACAACGCTCTTTAAATTAGATTCTCTACCCTTCTCTATTTTTTGTATCGCATGCATAACCGTAGTATGATCTCTACCCCCAAAAGCTTGACCTACGCCGTTTAGGGATGAATCGGTATATTTTCTAGCAAAATATATTGCTATCTGACGCGGCAGAGCAATATATTTTTTACGCGACTTACTTTTTAAGTCCTCTACTGATAGATTAAAAAATTGTGCAACTTTATTTTGAATATAAGGTATTGATATTCTACTCTCTTCCTCTTTTACCATATCTTGCAGTATTTTTTTTGCCAAGACAATATCTATTTTCTCTTCTATTAAAGTAGAGTGCGCCACTACTCTAAGCAGCGCACCTTCCAGCTCCCGAATATTCGAAGATATTTTTTCTGCTATATAAGAGAGAACACTTTCTGGTATTAACAGTTTTGCATGTGCAGCTTTTTTCTTTAAGATTGCCATGCGGGTCTCATAATCCGGCTTTTGTACATCAACAACCAACCCCCAGTGGAACCTTGAGACCAGCCGCTCTTCTAAGTCCGGGATCTCTTTAGGTGAGCGGTCGCTAGAGATTACTATCTGTTTATGAGAATCATAGAGTGCGTTGAAAGTATGAAAAAACTCTTCCTGCATACCTGTCTTACCCGCTAAAAATTGTATATCGTCTATTAATAAAAGATCGACACTGCGGTAACGTTCTCTAAACTTTGCAGTACTTCGGGTCTGTATTGCTCCTATCAGCTGGTTGGTAAACTCTTCAGATGATATATAATGAACTTTGAACTCAGGATAGCGGTTTATGATTCCATGTCCCATAGCATGAAGCAGGTGAGTTTTTCCCAGTCCTACTCCGCCGTATAAAAATAGCGGATTGTAATCTTTCGCAGGCGATAGTGTTATTGCAAAGGTTGCGGCGTGTGCAAGCTTGTTGCATTCTCCAACCACAAACTCTTCAAACGTGTTGTTGGGATTAAGTTTCTCCAGCACGTTTTTGGATATTAATTGTGTTCTATTTTTCGGTGTACTCTTGAGGTGCGGAGTTAATGCTAAATTATTATTTTCACTTCTTTTTTTGGATTCTTTAATAGAAAGCTTAATATTGTACTCTCTTCCGGTAGTCTCTCTTAAGAAAAAAAGAATTTTGTCCATATATCTTTCCCGGATCCAATTACTGAAAAACATATTAGGCACAACAAGCTCTATTGTGTTTTCAGAGAGTGCTTTGACTTCAAGAGGCTCTATCCAGAATTTGTATGTATGGCTGCCGAACTCTTGAATCAGCCTCTGTTCTATCTCCTCCCAAAAAGCAATATCTTGTTTCTGCATAGGCAGTAATTATAACAATCGATAGGCAGCGTTGCAATATTTAAGTTGATTTAAGCGAGTACTTTTTTTATAATAATCCGAACAGCAGGAGGTGATTAGCCTTGAAGAAGAATTTAAAGCCGGTTTCAAATTTAAAAAGAAAACGAAAACATGGTTTTTTGAAAAGAAATTCTACGAAGGCCGGGAAAGCAGTTCTTAATAGAAGAAGAAAAAAAGGGCGTGCTCAAGTTGCGGTTTAATGGATAAGCGTTTCAGCTCCCTTAAAAAGGAAAAAGACATTCAGGCAGTCTTTTTAGAGCGCAAGCGGTTCAGCAGTAAGAATTTTGTCTTTTATTACAAGTTGAGATTGGATAACAGCATCAAAGCTGCCTTTTTTGTACCTAAGAAAGTATTTAAACGGGCTTGGGATCGCAATAGAACCCGGAGAGTATTGAGGGAAGTTTTTAGAAATTATACTTGGGACAGCAAAGGATTGGATATTATATGCATTATCAGAACATTGGAACGAGAGATGCTGAGTCTCAAAAAGATAGAGCCTCTCTGCTCGCTCTTGTTAAAGAAAATAGGTCGATCCTAATTATAGCTATTATTAGGTTCTATCAAATTTTGCTGGCACCACTCTGGCCTTCAAGGTGCCGTTTTTACCCGACATGTTCTAATTATTCTATTCAAGCACTGCAGGAGAAGGGTTTTATAAAAGGGATTTGGTTAACTGTAACAAGAATATTAAGGTGTAACCCTGCTTTTCCTGGGGGGTATGACCCTGTGAGGTGATGAGAGATGGAAAATAACAAGAGGATACTTCTTGCAACAGCATTGGCTTTCTTGGTTATGCTCGCTTACCCTTATTATGCGAAAAGATATATACCGCAGAGGCCGCATAGTGTAGCCCCCTTAGAACCAGAAACGCTTGTAGCAGAGGAAGATTTAGAGTCTGCCGGAGCATATGATACGGTATATGATACGGTTATAAGCGATGATACGGTAGATGATACGGTTATTGAAAATCAAGAGCTGAAAATTGAACTAAATACTCGGTCTGGAGTGGTCAAATCAGTAAAAATAAAAGACGGTTTAGAGCCGATTAGCTTTTACCCCTTGCAAGATAAAAGGTTAGGACTGTTGATGCCAACCGTATCAACCGTATCATTTGAAGAAAGTAAAGACTGCGATACGGCTGAGATGGTTCTATCTTCAAATGGCGTTAGAAGAGAATATAGTATAGATAAACATCTTCTTCTCTTCAATACGGAGGGAGAATCTCAGCTCCTCTTCTATATGCCTGGTAAATATGAGGTCTCTATGCGGGAGTCCCGCTATCTGCGGGTTATGGTAAAAGATGGCCGGCAGAATACAGAGAGCATTAAGATTGGAAGCCTCTTAAAGAAAAAAAGGTTTTTTAATGCCGTAGATTGGTTTGCCCTCTCTTTTAGACATTACTCTATTCTCTTTGATCCCAGCCAAGATCTGGATCTAGAGATAAAACCTTCAAGCGATCAAGAAGGATTCTTTTTCGCTATAAAAGGCAAAACAGAGAACATAGAAGTTTTAACATACATAGGACCCAATTCTGAGTCTATATTGGCATTTTACGACGATAATTGGTTGGATTTGTTAAATTACGGTAAGCTAAACAACATAGTAAAAAGCTTACTAGGCATATTTTATAAAGTCTCCCATAATTATGGTCTGGCCATTATTATGCTGGCGTTACTGTTAAACTTTATCTTTGCTCCTTTAACATTGAAATCTCAAAAATCTATGAAAAAGATGCAGAGCTTACAGCCCCATATGCAGGAGTTGAAAGAAAAACATAAAGATAATCCTCAGGCTGTCAATAAAGAGATGATGGAGCTTTATAAGAAGCATAAAGTCAATCCCATGGGTGGTTGTCTCCCTATGTTCCTGCAGATACCGGTCTTTATAGCGCTCTATAACACTTTGATGCGCAGCTATGAACTAAAACATGCATCGTTTCTGTGGATTAAAGACCTCTCTGTTCCTGACAGGCTTTTTATGCTTTCTAAGAGCTTGCCCTTGATAGGCAGCGAGGTCAATCTATTACCTATTTTAATGGCGGGACTGATGTTTGTTCAGCAGAAGTTTTCTCCCACGGCTAAGGTCTCCAGCAGCAGCACTATGCCCAACCTCTGGTTTTTACCTATTATTTTTGGGGTTATTTTTTATAAATTCCCGGCAGGATTGGTCTTGTACTGGTTTACGAACTCACTCTCTATGCTCGTTTTGCAAAATATGCATAGAAAGTGATTTTCACGTGAAAAATGATAATTGCAATATCAAATCAGAAAGGCGGCGTTGGTAAGACTACTACCGCAATTAACTTAAGTACAGCTCTGGCTTCCAAAAGTGCCGGCAGAGTTTTGCTGGTCGACTTTGATCCTCAAGCTAACGCAACAAGCGGTATCGGTATAACCAAAGCAGAATTGAGTAAGTCTATATATGACTTCATACATTTAGATGTCACTGAAGAGGTTATTTTAAAAACGGCAATACCAAACCTTTTTCTCCTGCCTTCGACAATCGGACTTTGCGGGGCCGAGATAGAGCTTATTGAGAGCGAAGAGCGGGAGTTTAAGTTGAAAAACAGAATAACTACTATTTCAAGCCAATATGATCATATTATTATTGATACTCCACCATCGCTAGGTATCCTGACAATCAACGCTCTTGTAGCGAGTGAACGTGTAATTATCCCCATACAGTGTGAGTATTATGCCCTAGAGGGGTTAGTCGATTTTTTAGGAACACTAAATCTTATAAAAGATAGGCTGAATCCTTCACTTGACATTTTAGGAATTTTGCTTACAATGGCAGATTATAGAACGAATATTGCTCGAGATGTGGAAGAAGAGATACGCAATAATTTTAAAGATCAGGTTTTCCACACAGTTATCCACAGAAACGTGCGCTTGGCCGAAGCTCCAAGCTATGGTCTGCCAATAGAGCTGTACGACTCAAAATCAGTAGGAGCTTTATTGTACAGAGAGCTTGTAGATGAGGTTTTATTGAGAATGGGAGGAGTTTATGGAAAAGAAGAGAGGTCTGGGCAGGGGAATATCAGCTCTTATACCGGAGAAGAGAGCCAAGGATTCCAGCCGCTATAAAGATATTGAGATTGATAGAGTCAAACTCAATCCGTATCAGCCTAGAAAAGAGTTTTCTAAGACCGAATTACTCCATCTTCAGCAATCAATCGCAAAAGATGGTCTCCTGCAGCCTATAGTAGTTGTAGAGGAAGGAGAATCTTTCAAATTAATAGCCGGAGAGAGAAGATTTAGATCGGTACAGAACTTAGGCTGGGAACGCATCGCGGCTTTAGTTCTTCATAACGTAGAAGAGGTTGAACTTCTAAGAAAATCTCTTGTTGAGAACGTACAGAGAGAAAATCTGAATCCCATAGAAGAAGCTCAAGCCTATAAGAGGCTGATGGATGACTACGGCTATTCTTTAGAAGAGGTTGCAAGAGAGGTTGCAAAAGATATTTCAACCATATCAAATGCTGTACGGTTACTTGCGCTTCCTGAGAATATACAGAGAGACTTAAGTCAAGGATTGATCTCGCCTGGCCACGCCAGGGCTTTATTAATGCTGGGTAAGGGCCCGCAGGTGCAGAGCCTTGCCGATAAGATAAAGTCTGAAAAGATGAGCGTTAGAGAGGCTGAAAAAAGAGCTAAAAAGAGAGAAGGCAGACTCTCTTTAGATCCTCATCTTAAAGCAGCATTAGAGGAGCTGCAGAGAAAAATAGGTTCCAAGCTTAATGTAGAGATGAAGAAAAGAGGCGGGAAGATAGAAGTTCTTTTTATGGACAATGATGATCTTCAGAGAATAGTGGCAATACTTTTAGACAGGGAGGCATAATATATGTTAAACCAGGTATTGGTGCTGATTAAACCGGACGGTCTTAAGAAGTCTTTAACAGGTAATATTCTCACCAGATTATCAGAGACAAAACTTGAGATTATAGCGGCTAGGATAGTTAGAGTATCTAAAGAGCTGGCTGAAGAGCATTACCAACATCTTAAAACTGAGCCCTTCTTTAAAGAGTTGATTCAATATCTTCAGGGTGAGCTGCATCAGAGAAAGAAAGTGATGGCTATGATATACTGGGGGGAAGATGCGATAGCAAAAGTACGTGATATTGCCGGAGCAACTAATCCTGAAGAGGCCAGCCCGACGTCTATCAGAGGTCAATATGGCCGCATTACTACAAAAGGTCTTTATGAGAACGTTGTCCACGCTTCCGCTAATGCTGAGGAGGCGGAGAGAGAGATAAAGCTATGGTTTAAGCCGGATGAGATAATCTTTGATCTCTATGCCGTTAAGAACGGAGTATTAAAAGAGGAGAGAGTGAGGGTATGGGCACGAAGAACAGAAACAGAATAAGAAGCATGACTGGTTTTGGTAAAGGGAGTGATAGGAGTGAGAAGTGCTCGTGCTACTGCGAGATAAAGAGTGTTAACCACAGATATTTGGAGATTAACACTAAGATGTCAGATGAGTTTTCAAGGCTGGAGTTAGAGACGAAAAGAATTATTAAAAATCAGGTTACCCGCGGGGCAGTCTATCTCAATCTCAGCTTTGTCTATGAGGAGGGTATGAACCTTAAAGTCAACAACCGTCTATTTAGCAAACTTCTCAGACTTGAAAAAGAGATTGAATCCAAACATGGCATAGCACAACCTCTCAATATCCATTATATCTTAAGTTATCCCGGGGTTGTAAAACAAGCCCGTCCTGATATCTCCTCGGCTGAAAAGAGAAAGCTTATCATTAAAGCTCTTAAGAATGCGTTAGATTCATTGATGATTAGCAGAGATAGAGAGGGCGGGGCACTGCAGAAAGATTTATTTGTCTGTTTAAACAAGATAGAGAAGAGTCTTCAAGTTGTAGGTTCAGTAGAGAAAACAAGAGAAGAGGCTCTTTCAAAAAAGATGCAGAGAGAAGCAGTTCGAATACAGCATGCTCAGAGTACGGCGTCTCTGCCGGCACTTGCTTCTGTTAATGAAGAGGTTGTACGCCTTAAGACCCACCTTAAGACCCTTCGCAAGCTTATAAGTAAAGGCGGGGTTGTAGGTAGAGAGCTAGATTTTTTAGCCCAAGAGATGAATCGAGAGGCCAACACCATATCAGCAAAAGCACTCTCTTCCAAGACAGCCTGTTTTATCGTACAGATCAAGGCTGAAATTGAGAAGATAAGAGAGCAGTCTTTGAATATTGAATAGGGGAGGTCTAAAAGATGAAGGCTTTAAATGTTGGGTATAGCAATACGGTATCTTTGGATAAAATAGTTGCCGTGATAAATGCGGATTCTAAGCCTGCGCGCAGATTAAAAGAACGGGCAGAAAAAGAGGCCAGACTTGTAGATGCTACTAGCGGACGGAAGACAAGGTCCTGTCTTATAACCAGCAGTAACCATATAATACTCTCGTCTTTAAATACTCAGACACTCTCACAGCGTATTAATGAATAGAGAAGCCAAGCTGTTTATTATCTCCGGTCCTTCCGGTGTGGGTAAGACTACGATTGCTCAGAAGCTCTTTCAGGAAGTCGAAGGATTAGTCGGGAGTATATCTTGTACAACAAGAGAGAGAAGAGGGGCGGAGAGAGACGGTATAGATTATAGGTTTATCAGCAGCGGCAAATTTCAAGACCTTATTAAAGAGGGTGCTTTTCTTGAATGGGCCGGAATATTGGAGAGTCTCTACGGGACGCTGAGAGATGATATAGAGGCGCAAATAGCTGCGGGCAATGATGTTTTGCTCTGTATAGACGTACAGGGAGCTGCGCAGGTTCTTAAGGAAAAACCTGATACGGTAGCGATATTTATAATGCCGCCCAACATAGAAGAGCTGCGGATTAGACTGCTTAATAGAGGGGAGAGCGAAGGGGAGATAGAGAGGCGAATAGATTTGGCCAAAAAAGAGATAGAGAGGGTCTCTCACTATCACCGCGTTGTTTATAATGATGTTTTACATAAAGCCGTAGATTTGGTAAAATCTATAGTTTATGCAGAACGTCAAAAAATGGTATAGATAACCAGAAGGAGGAGTTGAGATGTCTTATGTAAAATTGGATGATGTAAGAAGAAATATAGAGAGCATCTATAAAGCCACTATTATAGCAGCACAGAGAGCTGTAGAGGTATCCGAGGCTATGGCTAATCAGAAATTGGTTACAAAGCAGAAGCCGACAACTTTTGCTATTCATGAACTTCAGGAAGGAAAGCTTAAATACAAAAAAGTAGGATGAAAACCGTTTTATTGGGAGTAACAGGCAGTATTGCAAGCTATAAAGCGGCTGATATAGCTTCTAAATTAACGCAGCAGGACTATAAAGTTTATACGCTGTTGACGGAGAACGCAAAGAGATTTATTACTCCGCTTACGTTTGAAGCACTGACAGGCCAAGAGGTCTTTGATGATATGTTTAAGGAGCGTCAGACTCATATATCTTTGGCAGGAGAGGCTGACTTAATTCTTGTTGCACCTGCTTCGGCCTGCTTTATATCCAAACTTGCTTCGGGGATTGTCTCTGAATTGCTGCAGCTAACCATAATATCTTCTTCAGCACCTGTGTTGATATGTCCCGCCATGAATGAAAATATGTACCGCAACCCGATTATAAAAGAGAATATTGCAAAATTAAAAGGATACGGCTATAACTTTTTAGATCCTGGCAAAGGATGGCTAAGCTGCGGACATACCGGGGAGGGCCGGCTCTCTGACACAAAAGATATCTTAAAGAAATCTTTAGAATTGCTAAGATGAATCTTCTTATCTCTTTTGGTCCCCTTAAAGCATATATTGATGATGTCCGCTGCATAACTAATAACTCTAGCGGTATTATGGGCTATAGTCTTGCCAGAGAAGCTCTGCGGCGTAAATATAATGTAAAGGCTGTAGCAGGACCGACAAATTTGCAGCCGCTTAAAGGGTTAAAAGATTGGCTTGGAGTTGAAAGCTATTCTGACCTTAAAAAGGCGATGGAGAGGGAGTTTCAATGGGCGGATATTATTATTATGGGCACTGCTGTCTGCGACTTTGTACCCCTTAGAAAGAAGAGCGGTAAGATTAAAAGATCTAATGCGGGTTTAAACTTGCAGCTAAAATCGACCAGCAGTATAATAGGCTCCCTTTCTAAAAAGAGAGGACGTAAGAGGAAGCTTTTGGTTGGGTTCTCTCTGGAGAGTGAACATTTTATAGCCCGTGCTATTGATAAACGCAGCAGAGATGATTTAGATATGACCTTGGCGTTTTATCTAAATAAAGATAGTATGCCTTACGGGGATAATCATTGTGAGCCTGCATTGGTAGCAAGAGACTTTATAATTAAAATGCCTGTTCTAAGTAAAGCTGTTTTAGCAGGATATGTATTAGATGTTTTAGATAAGCTTAGTATGAAAAAATAATGGCGGCGTAGCCAAGTAGAAAGGCAGTGGTCTGCAAAACCACCATTCAGCGGTGCAAATCCGCTCGCCGCCTCCAGGATAATTGAGATAGAGCCTGCAGGTGACAAATAGGGCTTTATTTGATACCATATTTAATTAAGTGAGCTAAGATGAATTTTGCCGGGATGGCGGAATTGGCAGACGCATCGGACTTAAAATCCGATGTTCCGTGAGGGACGTGCCGGTTCAAGTCCGGCTCCCGGCATGTTAATCCCCCAAGAGTCAAAATTAATCTTTCTTTTATATGTACATCTTAAACATTTTTTAAAACAATTTGACAACATTGCAATCCTGTGGTATATTTTCTACATGTTGAAGCGAAAAGGAAGAATTAACTGTCAAAATAAGGAGGTAGCAAGATGAAGAAGTTAGTTTTGTTTGGTCTGGTAGTTGGATTGCTTGGAATCACACCTTTGTTTGCAGCAGTAATAGAAGAGGGGCCAGCTTGTTTAAGTACTGGGAATATTGTGCCATTCAAAACCGGTTCTCTGGTAGAATATATGAGAAGTAAGCTGGAGCCAGTAAGTTTAGAGAGAATAGAGGAAATAAAAACAGCATTAAAAGTGAAAAAACAATTAGAGCCCTATAAAATGGATATAGGAGTAGAGCCGATAAGAGGGTTGCTCTCACATTATATTAGCTATAGAGATTCATTGAATTCAGAAGATACGCTGCCAATGAATACTTTCAATATAATAATGGCGAAATTATTTCTTGGATTACCGTTAAATCCTGATGATTTAGGTAGATATATAATGGATCTAGGTTTTAAGCCAAGAGATGAACAGATAGTTGGAGGTTTAGAGCTGACAGAGTAAGAAAGCAAACAATATCTTTGTTAGATTAAAAGTCCGTTAATTTTTTAGCGGACTTTTTTTAATTTAAACTTTCTAAATACTGTAAGTATTAATAACAAGGAATAGATTGTTGTTATCAGGGGTATACAGTTTGTCTGAGTATTACAAGTGAATAGGCTTTCTTTTTTCTTAAATTTATACTAAAATACCTTTCAAAATAAGATTTGCGTTATACTAGTATATATTGGGCGGTTAGCTCAGTTGGCTAGAGCGCCACGTTGACATCGTGGAGGTCACAGGTTCAAGTCCTGTACCGCCCACCATATTGGGAAAGGATAGAAAAGTTATAAATATTATGGAAGAGAAGCTTTTAAAAATTCGCCACAGCAGTGCCCATATAATGGCTGATGCCGTGCAGCAGTTATTTCCGGCTGCCAAGCTGGGCATCGGTCCGGCCATTGAAAATGGGTTCTATTATGATTTTGATTTAGAGCATAGATTGACTCCGGAGGATCTTGAAAAGATTGAGAGAAAGATGAAAGAGATTATAAATAACAATTATCTTTTTACGCAGAGTTCTCTATCTAAAGAGGAAGCCCAAAAACTATTTAAAGACAGAGGGGAAGATTACAAGCTGGAGCTATTAGGTGAGCTGGAAGACAGCGAGATAACTATCTATAGACATGGAGACTTTAGCGACCTTTGCAAGGGTCCTCACGTTAAAAGTACATCTGAGCTAAAAGCATTTAAGCTGCTTTCAATAGCGGGTGCTTACTGGAGAGGAGAAGAATCTAATAAGATGCTGCAGCGTATATATGGTGCTGCTTTTGCAACTAGAGAGGAGCTGGAAGAATATCTTGAGAGATTAAAACAGGCTGAAGCCAGAGACCATCGTAAGCTGGGCAGAGAGCTCAAGCTTTTTACCTTTTTTCCTCAAGCCGGGGCCGGGCTTGTTTTCTATCTTCCTAAAGGGTGGATATTAAAAAAGACAATAGAAGACTATGTATTTAAAAAACATATTCAGGCAGGGTATAAGATTATTCAAACCCCCCAAATATTAAAAGCTGATATTTGGAAGCAGTCCGGGCATTATGATTATTACAAAGAGCATATGTATATATTCCAAAGCGATGGAGTGGAATATGCAATTAAACCGATGAACTGTCCGGGTCATATAATGATATATCAGTCACAGCGGCATAGCTATAGGGAGCTACCGCTTCGCTTCTTTGAAGCAGGGACAGTATATAGACATGAGAAGACCGGAGTTTTACATGGTCTGCTGCGCGTACGGGGTTTTACCCAGGATGATGCTCATATTTTCTGTCGGGAGGATCAGCTTGAAAATGAGATAGAGACTGTTATCAAATTTACGCAGGATATTATGCTGGACTTTGGGTTTGAAGAGTTCAAAATAGAACTCAGCACCCGCCCTAAAGATTCAATCGGCACAGATGAGCAGTGGCAGAAAGCCACCGTTGCTCTTGAAAATCCGCTTAAAGGGATGGGTCTTGATTATGAAACTTGTGCTGAAGAGGGTGCGTTCTATGGTCCTAAGATAGATATCAAACTTAAAGATGCTATAGGCAGGTTATGGCAATGTGCTACTATTCAATGCGATTTTGCAGGGCCGGAAAGATTTGATCTAACTTATATCGGAGAGGACGGGGGAGAGCATTGTACTATAATGCTGCATAGAGCCATTCTTGGAAGCTTGGAACGTTTTATCGGTACTTTAATAGAGCATTACGGCGGGGATTTTCCTCTCTGGTTAGCCCCGGAACAGGTAAGGCTGCTGCCGGTCTCTAAAAAATTTCTTGCATATATGGTAAAATTGGAGAGAATATTAGAACAACAAGGAATAAGAGTTACAATAGATTCCAGGCCTGAAACGCTTGGTTATAAGATAAGAGAAGCAGAGATAGAGAAGATCCCGTATATCTTAGTAGCCGGAGGGAGAGAGGAGGCTACCGGAGCAGTTTCAGTGCGGTCTCGTAAGGGAAAAGAGGAGAGTACTATGGAGATGGATATGTTAATAACTAAATTAAAGGAAGAGATAGGTGGCAAAAACTTATAATAATAGAAATTTTAATAACAGAAGGCGTATCAGGATAAACATTAATAGGTTTATTAGAGCAGAGCGAATACGGGTTATAGATTCGGATGGAACGCAGATTGGTATCGTGCCTTTAGAAGAGGGGCTGAAGATTGCTCAGCAGAGAGAGTTAGATTTAGTAGAGATTTCAGCAGGGGCTTCACCGCCGGTCTGCAGAGTAATGGATTTTAACAAATATAAATATCAACAAGAGAAGAGGGCCAAAGAGGCCAAAAAGAGACAGAAACAGGTGCATTTTAAAGAGGTTAGATTTAAACCCAGGATAGAAGAGCATGACTATCAGGTTATTCTTAAAAGAGTCCGTAAATTTTTAGAACGGGGAGATCGTGTTCGAATAAGAGTTTTCTTTAGAGGAAGAGAGATGGCCCATCCTGAGTTAGGCGATAATGTGATGAAAAAATTACTTGGCGATATTGAAGATATAACAACCGTAGAGAAACCGCCTTCTCGCGAAGGTAGGTATCTGATAACTATTTTATTTCCGAAGCATTAGGAGACTTACGATGCCTAAAATGAAAACAAAGAAGGCAGTTAAGAAAAGAATTAGACTAACCGGGGGAGGAAAGCTTAAAAGGGCTAAAGCTGGTAAGAGTCATCTTATGAGAAAGAAGCGCTCCAAGAGGCGGTTATCTTTGAAAGAAGGCTCTTATGTGAGTGATGCCGAAGCTAAAAAAGTGAAAAAGATGCTCCCGTATGGTTGAAGTTAAAAGGAGGTAGTAAATTATGGTAAGAGTAAAACGTGCGCCTGCCAGAAAAAAAAGGCACAATAAAATTTTAAAGATGGCCAAAGGCTATCGCGGCGGACGCGGGAAACTTTACAGAACAGCGCTGGAGACTGTCAGAAGGGCTCTGGTCTATAGCTATAGAGACAGAAAAGTAAGAAAAAGAATATTTCGCAGGCTCTGGATAAATAGAGTATCGATAGCCTGTAAGAACGAAGATTTTTCTTACAGTAAGCTGATTAATGGTTTAACTAAAGCAGGGGTACAGCTTAACAGAAAACAGCTATCAGAGATGGCTCTAGATGATAGGGAAGGTTTCAGGCAGATAGTCTCCTTAGCCAGAGAACATATTGGCTGATGCAGATAAAACCTGCAAGGATAATAATTCTCAGCTTTCTCTCAGTCATAATTGCAGGGACATTATTGTTTCTGTTGCCTGCCTCAACCTCTCAGCAGATATCCCTTATCGATGCTCTCTTTACAGCGACTTCTGCAACCTGTGTTACAGGGCTTATTGTTAATGATACCGGTTCTTTTTTTACTCCTTTAGGGCAGGGTATTATTATGCTGCTTTTTCAACTCGGCGGACTGGGTATTATGACTTTCTCTACAATATTTGCTCTTATGCTGGGTAGGCGTATAACGATCACAGGACGTAAGACTCTCTCTCTGGCTTTTGAAAATATAGAGTTTGACATTAAACTGCTTCTCAAGGGTATCATTGTCTTTACTATATTAATAGAGCTGCTGGGGGCCTGCCTGTTTAAGCTGTTCTTGCCCGGGATAGGAGTATTTAGTGCTCTCTTCCATTCTACGTCAGCATTCTGCAATGCTGGTTTCTCTCTTTTTGAGACAAGTTTTCAAAAGTTCCGCTCTTCGGAAAGCATCAATATTCTGATGACAACTTTAATTATTGCCGGCGGTCTTGGTTTTTTGGTACTCTTTGACCTTGCGTGTTGGGCGAAGGGCAAAATTTTAAAGAGGGAAAGCAGATTAACTTTACATAGCAAGATTGTTATTGCCGTAAGTCTGATATTGATTCTTACAGGTATCTCTTTTCTTTTCATAGCCGAAGGAGATCATCTTTTTTCAGAATATTCTTTTTCCGAAAAATGTTTTGCTTCTTATTTTCAATCTGTTACAGCGCGTACAGCAGGTTTTAATACAGTAGAGATTGGAAGTCTTCAAAAAAGCTCCAAGTTAATGCTCGGTGCTCTTATGTTTATCGGGGCTTCTCCGGGTTCTACCGGAGGGGGAATAAAAACGGTTACTTTTGCTCTGATTGTCTTAGGGCTCATAGCACTGCTTAGAGGAAGCGCACAGATAAGAATTGCAAAACGCGCTATATCAATGCAGGTTTTTGAGAAGGCAATTGTAATCTTTGTCTTAAGTGTTGTCTGGATTTTTTTTGCAACTACGATACTCTCTATAACAGAGAGTAGGAGTTTTCTAGATGTGCTGTTTGAGGTTGTCTCTGCTTTTGGAACAGTAGGGCTCTCCTGCGGTATTACTGCTGGTTTGACCACAGTAGGCAAATTGATTATAATTTTAACTATGTTTTTCGGAAGGATTGGCCCAATGACTTTGGCTATTGCTCTCGCAAGGTGCGAGGAAGTGGATTTTAAACTTCCGGAAGAGAATGTCATGGTCGGCTAAGTTGACTATATAACTAGGAGATTGGTAATTATGAGACAGTATGCTGTGATAGGGCTTGGTAAGTTTGGCCGAAGCGTTGCTCTGACTCTTCTTGAAGATGGTGAAGAGGTAATAGGTATTGATTCCAATGAAGAGGTTGTAAAACAGCTTGCAGATAGACTGACGAATACTGTTGCAGTTGATGCTGCCAGCGAGAAAGCACTTACAAAATTAGGCATTCAGGATGTCGATGTTGCAATTGTCTCCGTTGGAAGTGATTTTGAGGCTAGCATCTTAATTACCCTTCTTCTAAAAGAGCTGGGCATTAAAGAGATTGTAGTCAAAGCAAACTTAGAAGGACAGGTAAAAGTTTTGGAGAAAATAGGGGCTACCAGAGTTATTCAGCCCGAGAGAGATATGGGTATACGGCTTGCAAAATCACTATCCTCTCCGCGTATCATAGACCATATTGAACTCTCCAGCGATTATAGCCTTTTAGAGATGTCTCCTCCCGAGGATTTTGTCGGTAAATCTTTAGGTGAACTGGATATCAGGGCACGGCACGGCTTGAATGTTATTGCGCTTAAACATGAAGGAGGCGAAGTAGATATATCTCCTCAGGCAGATCATTTGATAAAGAGAGGAGATCTCCTTGTGGTTATAGGTCAGAATGCTGATATAGAGAAGGTTAAGAAGAAAGCATGAATATAGAAGATCTCAGAGAGTTATATCAGGAGGCAGAGCTTAATCTTAATGAGGTTATAGACTTAAAAACCCTTGAAGAGGTAAATAACACCTATCTGGGCCGCAAGGGTAAGATAGCAGAGATTATCAAAAAGATTCCAGCTTTGCCGGAGAAAGAGAGGCCGCTTATCGGTAAAGAGGTCAATGTTCTTAAAAATCGTATTAGTAAAATTATCCGGGAAAAAGAGATTAACATTAAAGACAATCAGCCTACAGAGGTTAAAATAGATGTTACATTACCGGGAAGCAAGTTTGAATCCGGAACTCTTCATCCGATTACTCTTACAATACGAGAGATAGTCAAAATCTTTAAACATATAGGTTTTAGCTCGATAGACGGCCCGGAGATAGAGACAGACTACTTTAATTTTCAGGCTTTAAATATCCCCCAAGATCATCCGGCCCGGGATAGCTTTGCTACTTTTTACCTCTCTGACCGTAAATATCTTTTGCGGTCTCAGACCTCGCCTGTTCAGGTTAGAGTGATGCAGAAAGTTAAACCGCCTCTAAGAGTGTTATCTCCAGGAAAAGTTTTTAGACCCGATAACCTCGATGCCAGCCATTCTTTTATGTTTCATCAGATAGAGGGGCTGGTTGTAGATAGAGAGACTAACTTCTCACATCTTAAAGCCTCTTTGGGGTATTTTATAAAAGAGTTTTTTGGCCCTGAGACTAAGATGAGGTTTAGGCCCCATTACTTTCCTTTTACCGAACCTTCCGCAGAGGTTGATATCTCCTGTATTATCTGCGGCGGGGAAGGTTGCTCTGTATGCGGGCGGAAAGGTTGGCTGGAGATACTTGGAGCCGGAATGGTCCACCCCAACGTGTTCAAAGAGGTCGGTATTAACTCAGAAATTTTTCAGGGTTATGCATTTGGTATGGGTATAGAACGGATAGCGATGTTAAAGTATGGTATAAATGATATAAGGATATTTTTTAACAATGACATCAGGTTTCTGGAGCAGTTTTCATGAAAGCCCTTCTTTCCTGGTTAAAGGATTTTGTCGATATAGATATATCTCCCCAGGAGCTTTCTGCCTCTCTTACCATGATAGGATTAGAGGTTACATCGGTAGAGAGAATAGAAGAGAATGACTACCTTCTTGATATAGAGGTGACTCCCAATAGGCCAGACTGTCTCTCTATCTTAGGTCTGGCACGTGAAGTTGGACTGGCTTTAGATAAAAAAATAGAACATCCTAGAATTGTATTCTTGCCCAGAATATCGATTGCCTGTATAAAGGAGACAGGATTCGATATTACCATTGAAGACGGGGATGCCTGTCCTCGATATATCGGCAGAGTTCTCTTGGATGTTCGGGTTAGGCCGGCACCTGATTTTATTAAAGATAGACTGCAGAAAATGGGAGTGCGCTCTATCAACAATGTTGTAGATATAACCAACTATCTTTTGCTTGAATTAGGCCAGCCTATGCATGCTTTTGATTATGATAAAATTAAAGATCGTAAAATTATAATAAGAAGAGCCAGGAAGAACGAAAAGATCATAACTATAGATAAAGTAGAGAGAGAGTTAAGCCCAGAAGACCTTGTTATAGCTGATTCTAAACGGCCCGTTGCTCTTGCTGGAGTTATAGGAGGGCTGGAAACGGAAGTAACAGAGAAAACAAAAAATGTTCTTTTGGAGAGTGCGTATTTCAATCCGCTATTGATAAGAAGAACAGCTCAAAGGCATGGTCTGACGACAGACTCTTCTTACAGGTTCGAGAGAGGTGTAGATTTTGTTATGGTTGACTCTGCTTCTAAATGCGCTGTTGATTTAGTCTGTAAGCATGCATCAGATAGTCTGACCAAGTTGACTGTAGCAATAGATAAAACCAAGGACCTTATAAAGAAACAACTGCCTCTTTCGTCAAAAGTTGTACTGAAGTTTGAAGATATCGAGAAAAAAATCGGGACTCTTCCTTCTAGTTTCTGGATTCGTAAAAAAATTAAGAGTTTAGGTTGTGAACTATTGTCTATTTCAAAAGATATGATAAAGATAGGAGCTCCTATCTATAGAAGCGATTTAAACAGCAGTATAGACTACGTTGAAGAGATAGCGCGTATATACGGTTATAACAATATACCAGCCCAGGAACTTCCGGCTCTCAAAGTCTCTTCGGAGGAGGAGTTAAAAGAGTTCACCGGCGGCGGTTTTGAAAATAGAGTTAAAGACTACCTGGTGCGTGAGGGGCTGCATGAGACGATAAGCTATGCTCTCTTGTCTGAAGATGAAGCAGATAAGCTAGATTTTCCAAATATGATTTTTTTGGATAACCCCATAGTAAAGAGTTATTCCGTTCTAAGGCCTTCTATCATGCCTTCGCTTTTAAAGATAGCAGAGCATAATTTTAATCGTACGAATTATAATCTTGCCCTCTTTGAATTAGGTAAGGCCTATTCTTATTTTCAGCAGGAGCCTAAAGGGCCCAAGGAACCCAGAGAGGACAAGGCGGCAGCGATACTGCTTAGCGGTATTAAGTATCGAGATTGTTCTGGGCGGGAGTTAAAGTATACTTTTTTCGATCTTAAAACTATTATTGAAAGAATTTTGAATAATTTTGGTATCAGAGATTATGATATTATAATAGACCAAAACCGTCTTTATAACAACAGTTGCTCTGCAAAGATAATGCTTGGCAATTATAAAATTGCATCTCTCGGCAAAGCTTCTAAAGAGGCGAAAGATTATTATGGTTTAAAAAGGGAAGTCTATTTAGGTGAGATCATGCTGGATTTAGTAGAACACTCTAAAAGAGACGGCTCTATATATAGGGAGATATCTCAATACCCTGCTATTGAAAGAGATATATCTCTGGTATTACCTAAGTCTGTAGCGGCTGCTGAAGTTCTGTCTAAAATTAAAGACAGAGACAGCTTGATACAAAACGTAGAAATAATAGATATATACGAAGGCAAGCAGATAGAACCGGGTAAAAAGAGTCTTGCAGTAAGAATCCAATTCCAATCTTTGGAAAGAACGCTGAAAGACGAAGAGGTTGATAGGATAGAGGCAGGTATTAAAGGTGTTCTCTCTGAAGAGCTATCTTACCAGATACGTGAGTAATTCCAAAAGTTTACTATGAAGCTGTATTATGGCTACCCTGTTTAAGAAAGAGATAGAGAGCAGGTTAACCCTGGCTTCTCGAATGAGGCCAAGGAATCTCTCTGAATTTGTCGGCCAGGAGCATATTTTATCAGAAGGAAAGATCTTAAAGAGAGCTATTGATGCTGACAAGATAAGCTCTCTTATTCTTTATGGTCCGCCGGGAATAGGCAAGACTGCTCTGGCTTTGATAATTCAAAATAGAACAGATTCTTATTTTAAACGTCTCAATGCCGTTACCTCTAATGTTAAAGAGTTACGGCAGGTAATAAAGGAAGCCGATTTTAAGTATAATCAAAATAATAAAAAGACTCTGCTCTTTATTGACGAGATCCATCGTTTCAACAGATCTCAGCAGGATGTTCTTTTACCGGACATAGAAGCCGGTAATCCTATTCTTATCGGAGCAACAACTCATAATCCTTTCTTTGCTCTTACAGCTCCTCTTATATCCCGCTCATTGGTCTGTGAGTTTAAGACTCTATCCGTAGCTGAGATTGTGAAGATATTAGAGGCTGCTCTCTCTGATAAAGAGAGAGGCCTGGGCAGTTTAAAGTTAAAAGTAGCTGAGGAAGTGCTAACTTTCTTTGCTCAAGTTGTAGACGGAGATGGACGCCGTGCGCTCAATGCCCTTGAAATTGCTGCTTTAACTACAGAAGAGAATAAAGAAGGCTGGATAAACATAGACCTTAAAATTGCTCAGGATTCAATTCAAAAAAAGGCTTTGCTCTATGATTCTGGAGAGGATAACCATTATGATACAATCTCTGCTTTTATAAAATCTATTCGCGGCAGCTCTCCGGATGCTGCTGTATACTGGTTGGCAAAGATGATATATGCCGGAGAAGATCCCCGTTTTATTGCCCGGAGACTTTTAGTAGCCGCTTCTGAAGATATAGGCAATGCTGATCCCCAGGCTCTATCTGTTGCCCAGGCTGCAGCTTATGCTGTTGAGTATCTCGGTATGCCTGAAGCTAGAATATCTTTAGCTCAGGCTACAACCTATCTTGCATCCGCCCCCAAATCAAACGCATCTTATATTGCAATAGAGAAGGCTCTTGAAGATATTGAAGGAGGCAGAGTACTGGAAGTCCCGAACCACTTAAAGGATAGCCATTATAAGGGTGCGGAAAGACTGGGCCATGGCAAAGATTATAAGTATTCTCATTCCTATAAAGATAGCCGGGTTGAGCAAAACTATCTTCCCGGGGATATTAGCTATTATCTTCCTAAAGATATTGGTTACGAGAGAAAGATTAAAGAATTTTTAGACCATTTGCAAAGCTTAAAAGGATAGTCGGCAATTATTTGATAGTTACTGCAGAGAGTATCAGCTCTTTATCGCTCAATATCTTTTCTATGAATTTTTCGACCACTTCCCGCAAGGCTTCTGCAGTCTCACTTCCTGAGCTCCGGGCTTCGTGAGAAGAATATTTGCGCTCCATCTTAGCACTCTCTTTATAGCGGCATATTTCAGTGTTGTCTTTTGCATTAAGGATAATGAATGTAATTGCCGCTTCACCCTTCCCGGCTCCGGACTTAATGCCTATATCATGTATATACTTTACATAGGGCAGTTTTGCGGTTGGTGCAACCGATGATTTCCAGTAAAAAGAGTTTATCTCTCCTCTGATTACTATATCCACGTTATCTAGCTGATAAGTTATTCTAATAGAATCAAAGAGCTCTGCATCTCTTAAGTCTTTTGTAATCAGCACAGTAAGCTCTTTGTTAAGATTAGAGAGTCTCTCTATATGCTCTCTCTCTTCTTCAGTCCTTAAGTCTTGGAACAAATCCATTCCAGCTTTAAGAGCAATATTGCCTTTGG
Organism: Candidatus Kaelpia imicola; assembly: GCA_030765505.1. Taxonomy (NCBI): domain Bacteria; kingdom Pseudomonadati; phylum Candidatus Omnitrophota; genus Candidatus Kaelpia; species Candidatus Kaelpia imicola. The sequence continues at coordinate 55,830 of JAVCCL010000019.1, forward strand.
GGAATATAGGATGGTGAGTATACATTGTGACGATCTGCGGTTTTGATGCGCAACCGAGAGAGAGAGTTAATAGAATTAAAAAAAGGTATTTCTTCATAGAAGCATTTTAGCTTATAGCAATAGATAGGTAAATATATTTTTAGGAAAAAAGCTACCTTTTGTTATAATTACAATTCATTTTATTTTTATATTCAGCCCATAAATGTTACAATATTTTATTATGACCAAAAGAGAAATATCTTTAGATTATGCACATAGACTTTTAAACCATGGTTGCGTTATTCTTGTGACATCTCATTTTAGAGGCATTAATAATATCGTTACTCTATCTTGGCAGATGCCTCTATCGTCTAAACCGAGACTCTTTGCTCTCTCTGTCTCTAGAAAGCATTTTTCAAATAAGTTAATAAAAAGAAGTAAAGAATTAACCATTAACGTACCTGGAAGAAATCTGATTAAGGAGGTTCATTTCTGCGGTTCTTATACAGGTAAAAGAGTTAATAAGTTTGATAAAACAGGGCTTACTCCAACAGCCGCAGATTTTATTGCAGCACCTCTTATTGAGGAGTGTTTTGCCAATATCGAGTGTAAGGTATGCAATATGTATAATGTAGGTGACCATACTCTCTTTATAGCAGAGGCTTTGCGAGCTTCGGCCGACCCTAAATGGTTTGATGGAAGATTCCTGAAACTGGATGATAAAGGTATGGAAACATTGCATCACCTGGGAGAAGATCGCTATATGATATCCGGGACTGTTATAAGGGCAAGGCGGTAGAGTGATTAACAGAAGGGATGATATCAAAGCTGTTATTTTTGATCTCGGCAATGTAATTGTCTATTTTGACCATATGATAGCAGCTAAGAAAATATCTGAATTTTGTTCTAAGAGCCCGGAAAGTATATACAGTATGTTTTTCTCCTCTGCTTTAGCTGAGAGTTTTGACAGCGGAATTATAGGAGAGGGGGATTTTTTTGAAGAGGTAAAAAAGGTGCTGGGAATTGACGACAGATTGAATCAGGAGGATTTCTACGAAATTTGGAATGATATCTTTTGGATAAACGAATCTATTATCGAAATCATCAAAGAGACCAAGAGGCTTTATGGAGAGTTTTCGATAATATCCAACATCAATAAACCCCATTTTGAATATATTTGGCAAAAATTTGGACTGGTAAGAGAAGCCAGCAAGGTGGTTTTATCATATGAAGAAGGGGTCTTGAAACCCAATAAACGGATATATAAATGTGCCCTTGATCTAATAGGACATCTTGCACCCGATGTTTTCTATACAGATGACAGGATAGAGTTAGTAACTGCTGCTGAAGAGATGGGTTTTAAAGCGGTACAGTTCAATGATGCGGTAAGTTTGAAGCAGCATCTTTTTAAGTCCTGATTTTAATCAAACATCATTAAATCAGAGGTTCTGTTTTCAGTATGATGGATTTTAACTTCAACTGGTTTTAAATAATCGTTTAAGGTATACTGTTTCTCTGTGAAGATAAATGTTAAAATCACCCCTAATGCCAAGAAATTTGGCATAATAGAAGAGCAGGGTGTTATAAAAGTTAAAGTTAATACTCCAGCCAAAGAGGGCAGGGCTAACAAGAGTTTGGTCAAGATGCTTGCAGATTATTTTTCGGTGCCGAAGTCTAGAGTCAAAATATTAAAAGGCGAAAATTCGCGGAATAAAGTTATTAATATAATAAAGGAATAATATGATTGCTTTGCTGACCGATTTCGGGTTTAAAGATGAGTATGCTGGAGTTATAAAAGGGGTGATATGTTCAATCAACCCCAGGGTAAAAATAATAGATCTCTGCCACGAGATTCCGGCTCAGGATATTCTCTGGGCAGCTCTGCTTATTTATAAGTCCTGTTCTTTCTTTCCTGCAAAAACAATCTTTCTCTGTATAGTTGATCCAGCAGTAGGCTCTAAGAGAGATATTGTTATTGTAAAAAAAGATAGCCGTTATTTTATTGCTCCCGACAACGGCCTCTTAAGTTTTATTGTTGGGGAGACAAGGGGTCTAGAGATTATTAAGGTTAATCCTGATGAGATTCAGCTTCAGCCCTTGAGTTCGACTTTTCACGGCCGTGACATCTTTGCGCCTTTGGCAGCTCATTTGAGTATAGATAATAATATTTCAAGATTTGGTGCGGCTGTAGAGAGCATAAAACTAATAGAGTTTCCTCAGCCAGAGATTACAGACGGTAAGATAATAGCCATGGTAATACAGATTGATAGGTTCGGTAATTTAACAACCAATTTAGAGAGAGATGTTTTTGAAAAGTTAGGCTGGAAAAATTTAGAGATTCAATTAAGAGATAGTATAATCAGAGAGATATCCAATTGTTATGAGAAGAAGAGAGACTCTATTGCAATATGGGGTTCCAGAGGTTTATTAGAGATAGCGGTACCTGATAATAGTGCTGCAGATATTCTGGGTTTAAATAGAGGCAGCATTGTTATTATAAAACGAAAATAAGATGAAAAGATTAACGGCAGTTGTTTTCTTTTTAATTTTAACAAGCAGCGTCTTATATGCAGAGAGCCTATATTCTGCATCCTGGGCCTTAAAAAGCCTATTAGAGCACTATTGCCAGAATGTAAGTCTCTATGCTCTTGAAAATCAGCTTCAGAGAGAGAGTCATACCCTCTCTCTAGAGGAGAGCATTATAAAGGTTGCCAGGAAGAACGGTGTATACTTAGGTAGATTTTATTTAAAATATGCAGAGAGAGATTTTTCTAAAGTAGCTGAGCCCTTTATTGCACCCCTAAAAGGCGGTTACTATTTTATATATCCTGAAATTGACAGAGTAAGGCTTATCTCTGCAAAAAGTACGGAGACATTATCAAAAGAGAACTTTTTAAAAATCTGGGATGGTGAGATATTCAGTATTCCGCTGCCGGGAGTGATGCTGCAGCGAAATAGGCCTAAAGATTTGAAACAGAAAATAGTCTTTGTCTACTCTTATCATAAAGAGGAGTTCTATCTTTTTAGGCAGCTTTTTGATGATTTATATCAAGAAGCGTTGAGATATTCTTCACCTCTTTTATATATTGATGAGCTGGGTTTAATTCCCAAAGAGTCTATAGAAAAGGTGATTGCAGATAGAGGATTGACAGAGAAAGAGGCTTTCAATGAAACCAGAGAGGCTCTTTTGAATGAGCTTAAATTGATAGAGAACGGCAGAAGTATCTATGATTCTACAGAGTTTTATCATGAAATATATAATTACTTTGCCAAATTAAGTTTAAGAATAGAGATAGAGGAATTGCAGTATGAGAATTGGAAGGCCATAGTTGCTTTTGATGATTTGAACTTAAATCAGCTTGCAGTTACTCTCTTCTGTAGAGGAAATATAGAGAGATATCTGGATATTATAGAGCAGTACAATGAAGGTTTCTGGCAATATAATGTAATAATCAGAGATAGATTTTTTTTGAATCAGATAGAGAGAATTGCAGAGGAGAACCCTCAAAGTACGATATTTACTCTTAGAGGTTTAGGCCACTTTGGTATTGATGAGAAAATAGATTTAACAGATTTTGCAGTAGAGGTAGCTATTATAGGAGAGGGCGAATTTTATAGATTATTAGTTCCGGATCAGTTGATTCAGATTTTAAAAAGAAATGAAGTTACGTTGAGTCCAAAGATTGAAGAGCAATATTACCTCAGAGCTTTTCTTACTGAGTGTCTTAGAAATTATTATCAGAATAAGTTAAATTTTAAAATATCAACGGCTACTCTTAAGGCCAATAGAGGTCTATCTTTACTCTCAGATATTGCTATATACAGGTTGGCCCGCGATATAGAACATGCCATAGCAGAGGGCAGGCTAAGGACTACAGAATCTGTTTATGATTATGTTTACGCTTGGGTGGAGAAAAGAGATCGTTGAACCTTGATCTTCTCTTTAGATTTGGAGATAAAGAGAGCCAATAAAAAATTTTAGCTCCCCTATGAACAAAAATAAATCTTTTGATAAAATTCTTATTTTTGGGGCCAAGATGCATAACCTCAAAAATATAGACCTCTCTCTACCGCGGAACTCTTTTATTGTCTTTACGGGTTTGAGCGGGTCCGGGAAATCTTCTCTTGCTTTTGATACTATCTATGCAGAGGGCCAGAGAAAGTTTGTTGAGAGTTTAACCGCTTATGCCAGGCAGTTCTTAGAGCAGCTTAGTAAGCCGGACGTTGATAGGATAGAAGGTCTCTCTCCCACGATATCTATTGAACAGAAAACTGCCAGAGGTAATCCGCGCTCTACTGTCGGAACCCAGACGGAGATCTCTGATTATCTTCGGCTTCTCTTTGCCCGAGTCGGCGATGTGCATTGTTATAAATGCGGACAGTTAATCCAGCAGCAGAGCGCTCAGGAGATAATAGAGAAGGTACTCTCTTTAAAAGCTGGTGGAATGTTAAAACTTTTTGCCCCGCTCCTTAGAGGTAGAAAAGGAGAACATGCCTCGCTCTTTAGAAAGCTAAAGAAGGAAGGGTTCATTAAGGTTAAAGTCGATAATGTTCTTTATGATTTAGAGAACCTACCTCGGTTAGAGAAGAATAAAAAACATACTATAGAACTATTAATAGATAGGTTTACTCTTAGCGCAGATAGCAGAGAGAGATTGATAGACTCTGTTGAATTGACTTTAGAGTATGGAGGGGGGCTATGTTCGGTAGAATATAGACTGGGAAGGGAAAAAAAGAGAGAGCTCTTCAGCCGACATTTTGTCTGTACCAAATGTAATATAAGCTATGAAGAAGTGGAGCCCAGGAACTTCTCTTTCAACAGCCCTTATGGAGCTTGCAGCACCTGCTTGGGGTTAGGTACTAAATTAGAGGTTGATCTTGATCTGGTAGTGCCGGATAAGAATAAGAGCATACTAGAGGGAGCTATTGAACCCTGGAAAAAAGGCGGCCGGGGCTACATGTTGTATTACAGAAGATTGCTGCGTGCTTTGGCGGAATGTTATGAATTTAGCCTGAATACACCTTTTAAAAGATTATCCAAGAGAATCCAAGATATTATTCTTTATGGCAGTGAAGAGTACATTTATAACAGAAAATATGAGGGAGTTATACCCCATGTAGAGAGACTGTTTAATACAACAGAGAGTCCTTATTTAAAAGAAGAGCTCTCTAAATATTTAAGCAGCTTGCCTTGCCCGGTTTGTGAAGGCAGAAGGTTAAAAAAAGAGAGCCTGGCTGTAAAGATAGGCAACCTCTCTATATCTGATCTCTCAGACCGTTCTGTTAAAGATGCTATAGATTTTTTTTCACAGATAAAATTTGGCTCTATGAAGACTGAGATATCTCAAGGCATAATTAGAGAGATTCTGAGAAGACTCCGCTATTTAAGTGATGTTGGATTGGACTATCTCACGCTTAATAGAAGGAGCAATACACTCTCAGGGGGTGAATCTCAGAGAATAAGGCTGGCTACTCAGATAGGTTCAGGTTTAGTAGGGGTCAGCTATATCCTTGATGAACCTACAATAGGGCTCCACCCTTGTGATACCGGCAGACTTTTGAAGATATTGCGTAAGCTTAGAGATATAGGCAATACTGTGATTGTTGTAGAGCATGATGAGCAGATAATTAAGAGTTCTGATTACATTGTTGATCTTGGTCCGGGTGCCGGCAAGAATGGCGGTGAGGTTGTTTATCAGGGGAATTTAAGAGGGCTTCTTGAGTCTAGAAAATCTTTAACCGCTAAATATCTAAGCGGTAATTTACAGATTGAGATTCCTCAAAAAAGAAGAGATTATAAAGATAAACCTTTTATCAAAATCATGGCCGCAGAAGAGCACAACCTTAAGAGTATAGATATTAAGATATTTCTGGGTCTTTTTGTCTGCGTTAGCGGAGTCTCTGGTTCCGGAAAGAGCACGCTTGTCAATGAGATACTCTACAGAGTTTTGAGCCGCAAGCTCTACCGGAGCAGATTGAAGCCGGGTAAACATAGAGCAATAGAGGGTCTGGATAATGTTGATAAAGTTATCGTTGTCGATCAGCTGCCCATAGGACGTACACCCCGCTCTAATCCAGCAACCTATACAGGACTCTTTGCTCCGATAAGAGAGTTCTTGCTCTCTTACCGGAATCAAAGATGAGAGGCTATAAGCTGGGCAGGTTTAGTTTTAATGTCAAAGGTGGCCGCTGCGAAGCCTGCAGAGGAGATGGTGTAAAAAAGATAGAGATGCATTTTTTACCAGAGATATATGTTCCCTGTGATTTATGTAAAGGCAGGAGATATAATGAGCAGACTCTGGATATAAAATATAAAGGAAAGAATATTGCAGAGATATTAGACTTGACCGTTGAAGAGGCTATAGAGCTCTTTAAAGAGATTCCCAAAGTATATTCAAAATTAAATCTCTTAAAAGATGTTGGCCTTGGCTATATTCATCTCGGTCAGCCCGCTACTACATTATCCGGAGGAGAAGCGCAAAGAATAAAATTAAGCACAGAACTCTCTAAACGTGGGACGGGTAAGACACTCTATCTTCTGGATGAACCCACTACGGGTTTGCATTTCTCCGACATCGAAAAACTCTTAACTGTGTTGCAGAGGTTGGTTGATAATGGGAATACAGTCCTCGTTATAGAACATAATTTAGATGTTATAAAATCCGCAGATTATATTATTGACCTGGGTCCGGGAGGAGGAGATGATGGAGGCGATCTGATTACAACAGGAAGCCCGGAGGAGGTTGCAAAATGCGGAAGATCCCGAACAGGATTATTTTTAAAAGAGATATTGAGAAGATAAATTCGGAATGTTATTATGAGTCATAGGAATTACTTTAGCTATTAATTTATAAAATGAAAAAAGTATTCTGTTCTCTAATCCTTGTTTTTATTATATCTTCTTTTTGGTCCCGGGTTTTTGCAGGAGAGGAAGAGGATTATTCTGCCCTTAAGCAGAGCTTTAGCGATAGTTTCTATAGCCTTGCTTTAAACGGTTGTAATGCTTTTTTTAAAAAATATCCCAACTCCGATTTTAAGGAAGATCTCTCTTTAATCAAGGGTTTAGCACTATTTTATCTCAAAGAATATCCTCAGGCGGTTGGGATATTTGAAACTCTTCGAAATTCAAAAGATGCCAGGATAAGGCAGGAGGCTATTTTCTATCTCGGTAAACTCTATGCTTTAAGTAGAGAGTATGATAAAGCTATTGAACTCTTGACCCAGCTTTTTGAATTAAATGAAGATGTTGTTCTGGGCAGTTTAGCCGGCTATGAACTGGGGTTGATTTACTTTAATAAGAGAGACTACAGCAAGGCCGTTGAATATTGGGAAGAAGTTTTGAAGAGGCCGGCTATATCGGAAGATATAAGAGCAGAGTTGATACATAATTTGGTTCAGGCGTATATTAAGGTTGAAAATATAGATAAGGCTAAAACAGCTATTAAAGATAGTATAGATAAAAAGACGGCGGAGTATTATTTTTTGAGAGGCAAGGTAGACTATTTAAACAAAGAGTATCTATCTAGCCTCGATAAGTTTAATCAAATTGTCCAATCCGATTTCTCTCCCTTTTGGATACAGAAAGCAGAGCTATCTAAAGTGTGGGTCTATATAGATATTGAACGTTACAGAGAAGCTGAAGAGATTCTTTCCTTGCTAGAAGATATAGTCTTAAAAGATCTTGAGGATGAGTTGTTTTATTTGAAACCATTTCTATTTTATAAGAAGTCTAAATTTAGTCCGGCAATAAGAAATTACCAACGTTTTATCTATAGGTATAAAGATTCTGATTGGTATCAGAAAGCTTTTATAGAGCTAGTCGATTGTTATTACAATGTCAATAAACTTTTGCAGGCAGAGAAGATGGCCTTAAAATTCTTGGCTAAAGAACTCTCTTCTGACTCTGCCGATCGAATGCGCCATATGCTAGGCTGGGTCTATTACAAAAAAGGCGATTTAGAGAAAGCAGTTGTAGAGTTTGAATCAGTAGCCAATAATAGTAAAGATATAGACTTAAAGATAAATTCTTTATGTAGGGTAGGAGATCTTTTAGCAGAGATGGGTAGGACCGAAGAAGCAATGGATGAATATAATCTGATTTTAAGGGAGTATCCGGATTCACTCTATGCTGAGTATGCACAGTATCAGCTGGGTATATACTTGTTTCAGAAAGGAGATTATGAAGGTGCTATTTTAGCCTTTCGCGCTGCTATAGAGAACTTTCCTTCCTCACTCTTGCTTGATAAAGTACACTTCTATCTTGCCGGGGCCTATTTTAAACAGGGTGATTATGAAATGGCTTTAACTGAGATCGAAGCTTTTCTTGGTTCTGGACCCAGAGAAGACTTCAGAAAGAAAGCCTCTATCCAAAAAGCAGTCTTGCTTTACAATCTTGGGGATTACAGGGAAGCTGAAGAGTTCATCAAGGGTAGCGAAATTTTGGATCCCGACCCCTATGCCCACTTCGTTTTAGCCAAGGTATATTTAAAAGATAAAAAATTTCAAGATGCGGATAGAGAGTATGATTGGCTGAAAGAGAATTTGGACGATCCGGATATGCTTGCATACTTCTATTTTCATAGAGCCGAATTAGATTTCTATCTTAAAGAATGGGATAGAGCCTGCTCTAATTTCCAGAATGCTTATCAGATAGCCAGAAAGGAGTATCTTAAAGAGCAGTCTTTATATTGGCAGGGCTGGTGCTATTATAATAAAAATGATTTAGAGAAAGCGTTTGATATATTTGATATTTTAAAAGATTCTAAAACTCTCTCTCAAGAGGCAAGATATAATATAGCTTTGATTTTTAATGCTCAAGGCAGAGCTGAGCAGGCTATAAAGGTTTTAGAAGCTATAGCCGGTCAAGAAGGGCGGTTTAAGAGACTTGCAGTGCTAAAACTCGGCGATATTTATAAGGAGAGAAATAATCGTCAGAAGGCTTTAGGGCAATATCGTAGCCTGGAGGTCTCTCCTTACGATATAATTGCTGCCGAAGCCAGTTTTAAGATCGGGGAGATCTATGAAGTCGAGAATAAGGTTGAGGATGCTATCCTGCAGTATTTAAGCCTCTCTGTTTTATATAGCGCAGAGTTATCTTTTGTAAATAAATCAAGGATTCGGTGTGCCAGGTTACTGGAGAGAGAGGCTAGATATGAAGAGGCAGAAAAAATCTATAGAGAGGTAGCTATTACATCTTCTGAAGAAGCTGTATATGCGAAGGCAAGGTTAAAGAGATTAGAAGAATTAAAATAAAGGAGGTAGTATATGTGGAGCATGATTAGAGAAGGCGGACCGTTGATGTATCTTATACTCTTATGTTCTGTTGTTGCATTTACGGTGATTATCGAAAGAATTATAACTTTAAGCAGAGCTAAGATAGATGTCCCTGCTTTTATGGATAAAGTTCTTGATGCCGTTAGAAGAAATAGGATTATGGCTGCAATAGAGATGTGCGATAGAACTTTTTCTCCCGTTGCAAGCATTATAAAAGCAGGGCTGCTTAAGCAGGCTGCAAGCAGGCAGGAGATCAAAGAAGCCATGGAAGAAGCTGCCTTAGTCGAGGTTCCAAAACTTGAAAAGAATCTCAATATTCTTGCAACTTTAGCCCATGTGACTCCGCTCATAGGCCTTCTGGGTACTGTTACGGGTATGATTCAGGCATTTCAGGTAATTCAAGAGAAAGCCGGTGCGTTGAGCCCTGTTAGCCCGGGAGATTTGGCCGGCGGTATTTGGGAGGCTTTAACTACTACGGTAGGAGGCCTCTCCGTGGCTATCCCTACTCTTGTGGCTTATAATTTTTTGGTTACGAAGGTGGATAGTTTTGTTATCAATATGGAGAGAGCCTCAACAGAGCTGGTACAGGTTGTAAAAGGAGAGAAATAATGAGATCTAAGGCTGTAAATTTTAGACCCGGCGGATTCAATATTCCCCGTAAGACCTGTTTGCTCAAAGGAGATATAGATATTACGCCTCTCATTGATTGCGTATTTCTTCTGCTTATATTTTTTATGCTTTCATCTTCTTTTGTTAGGCCTGCCGGTATAATTGTCAATCTTCCCAAAACTGTAACAGCAGAGGTTTTAAGAGAGGAGAAGTTTGTTATAGTTATAACAAGCGATAATATAATACACCTGGAGGAAGAGGTGGTTACGGTAGATGATTTAAAAGAGGTTTTGGCTCAGAGAAAACAGAAGATAGACTCTCTGCTTATCAAAGCTGATGAAGAGGCTTCTCTGGGTAAGATCATTGAAGTCTGGGATATGTGCAGAGAACTTGGAATTGAGAAATTGAATATTGCGACTTTACAGGTAAGAATAGATTGAAAGTGTTTGTTTTGGCTTTTATCCTTTCTTTTCTCTGGCATGGTATTTTTATTTTTTTGATTCAGCCCGATTTTCTTAAAATAGAGATTGATTTTGGTATTCCCAAGATAAAGTTCTGGGGAAAGGTTTTTCAGAGTATTCGACCGTATCCCGATAGACAGGCAGCAGATAGAGAAGAGGCATTTTTTTTAGAGGAATTATTTAACTCAGAAATTACCCCAGAAAGGTTTTCCAAGGAACCCTACAGAGTCTCTTATCAGCCTCTGCTTTCGGTAAAGAGTAAGCCGGATCTAAAGGATATAGATTTGAGCAGGCAAGATTTAAAAGAGTATATTGTAGTTTCATCCGGCTTGGGAGTTCGGGGGTTGAGTTATACTGTCGAAATTGATGATAATTCGCAGCCTATTATGGTGATAGCAGACACTATGAGCGGTGACTTTATTCAGGATTCCGAAAATTGGATAAAGATAAAAACAAGTTTTTTCTATTCTCCGATTAAGAGAGAGATTCTGTTTTCCGGAGAGGAGCTATGAGTCTTAAATTAGAATGGATAATATTCCTATTTTTGTTCTTACCCTTATCAGCCATTATCCTGCTCTGGTTATTTTCGTGTCAAGAGAGAAAAGGTGAGAGCCAGCTTAGGAGAGATAAGATTTGGGAGTGTGAGATATGCTATGGTGTCTACAGAGCAGATGGCAGGGACGAGATAAGTAAGTGTCCTCTCTGCGGCAGCTATAATAAAAGAGGGCCAGCATCTTTTTAGTTTATTTTTTTATCTTTTTAAGATAAAATGAATTTAACAAGGAGAGAGATGATTACCGAAGTTGGAATAGTGGCTGGAGAGATTTGGAACTATCTTGATAAAAACGGCAGAGTCTCTCTTAAAAAACTCATTTCAAATATAGAGAAGCCTAAAGAGATAATTCTCATGAGCTTGGGCTGGCTGGCCAGAGAGGGCCATGTTGTTTTAGAAGGGAAGAAAGATTACAAAATAAGTCTTAGGAAATAATCTCCTTCTTAATTCCATGTTATTGTAACCCGTCTGTTTAAACATCTCCGTAGAGATATTATATTATAGTAAAAGTAATTTCTTGACAATAGAGTTGAAATAAGCTAAAAAGAATATAGTCTATATGAAGTTAATATTATAGGAGTAAATTGAGTTAAGAGGAATTAATATTATGGGTAAGTTAATGGATGTTAGTGAACTGGCTGATTATCTTAAGCTTGAGAAGCAAACTATATATAATTGGTTGCATAAAAAGAAGATCTCAGGTATTAAAGTCGGCAGGGTCTGGAGATTTGATAAGAATAGTGTTGATGAATGGCTGAATTCACGCATAGTTCCTGCTAACCCCAGAGACGATAAAGAGACAAAAACACTTTTTGATAGATAATTATATAGTTTTTTGAATAGGTGGTTAACGAAAATGTATCTTAATCTGAATAAAATATTATGGCAAAGATAACTACAACAATAGAGATTAAGCGAGATATTTTACGGGTTACACAGCTCAAGAGAGGTTTAAAAGATATCTCACTCCTTGGGCATGTAGAAGAGAAGCTTCCCTTTGTTCCTGCTCTGGATCTGGATGAGAATGTAGAGTTAATAATTGCAAAACTCAGAACTCTTTTTCAGAAGCTCCCTCTGCGGCCCAAGAATCCTATATTTATAATTCCGACATCCGAGATAATGCTTAGATTTTTCGACCTCCCTTATATAGGTAAAAAAGAGAGAGCGGAGGCCATAAAATACGAAGCCCAGAAGTATATTCCTTTTGCTATTGATGATATTGCCAGCGACTTCTATATTCCTTATGAGATTAAAAGCAAAGAGATGCGTGTTGTCTATATGGCCGTAAAACATGAGGTTCTTAGCAGATATGTTCATATAGCTTCTAAATTGGGTATAAAAATTTCTGCTATTGAACCTTATCCTTTCAGTATATTGAGATCTCTGTTTACTTCAGGTGATTTAAAGGCAAAAGATTTTGTATTGATCCTGGATTTAGACTATGCCGGCTCAACAATACTTGTTACCCAAGGGCTCAATCTGTATATTGCCAGAGATTTTATTGTTTCGACTGTCTCAGAGATAACCTCGGCACAGGTTCTGAACAAAATAGTATTTGAGATAAACCGTACAATTGACTATATGATTAAGGAGTTTCCCCAGCAGTCGATAAAAGAAGTGATATTAACCGGTGAGGTTGCTAATGAAGAGATCCGTGAGAGTTTGATGAATGCTCTCAATGTCAATGTTAAGCTTGCATCCCTTGAAAATAAAATAGCGGCTGCCGAAAAAGATATTGTTAAAAAACATCTTGGTATCATTGGGGCAGGCTTGAGAAGTCTTATCAGCTACGATATCGATCTGGATTTCTTTTCGGACTATAGAGGCAGAGCAGAGCAGGCAAAAGGTTTAAGAATAAAAGATCTAATTCCTAAAGAGCTTATTCGCGACCTAATCTTTATATTTCTGGGGCTACTTGTGAGCGGCTTCTATCTTAAATATCAGATGCAGTCTGTGGAAAAGATAGAGCATAGCATATCTCTGCCGGCCGGTTTAGCAGGCGCAAAAATCAAGAGTCTTCAAAAAGATATAAAAGAGCTGGAGAGGAAAACAGTATTTTTAAAAGATATTTTAAATCAGCGGGCAAAATTTACAGATGTTTTCAATTTTCTGCCTGCAAATCTGACAGACGGTATCTGGCTGGATAGTATGGAGATTAAAAACTTCGCTAAGAAGAAGACCGTAAAGGAATTGCTTATTTCTGGCTATGGCTACGACAATGATAGTAAAGGGGTGGATTTAATATATAATCTTTTAGATAAATTTAATCGTTCTAAAGAAGCTAAGAGCCTATTTCAAGATATCAAAATATTAAATGTAGATAAAACGGAACTGGAAGGTTTTGATGTAATCAGATTCTCTCTAAAGGCGGTAATGAGATGACAGTAAGAGCTATTTATAGAAGGATACATTTTTTCGTATTTCTTATTCTATTGATACTCTTCTTTGGGATTTTCTATAATCTTAAAGTTACTGCTGAACTTTCAAAGATGGATCACCAATTAGACCAAATAAGCAAAAAGCAGAAATTGCTAAAAACATATAAGGAGAAAATTGAATTAATTGGGAAGCTTGATAAGTTAAGCAAGTTTTTTCCTCAAACTTCAGATACGCACTGGTTGATAACAAATATGAACAGTGTGACAAAAAAAGAGAATATCGAAATAATATCTGTTAAGCCCTTACCTCTTAGCAGCGAATCTTTCTATAACCGCCTGCAGGTTGTATTAGAAGTAGAGGGATCTTACCATCAGGTAGGAAGGATGGTTGCTCTTATAGAGAGTGCAGAGAAATATTTTCAAATAAAAGAACTTCAGGTCGAGCCGGTCTATGAGAAGACTGGTAAGGGGAAAGTTAAAAGCATAGCTAAAGCTGATGATGGCAATGCACTGCTAAACTGGCAGATAACCATAACCACCGTAATGCCGAAGATATGAGAACCTTTAGAGCAGTTGTAATCTTATTTGCGTTATCTTTTGCAGCAAAGACGGCTTTACCAGAGATTGAGTACAATACAGATAATTTAAGGGATCCCTTTAAATCCTATCTGCCAAAGTCTAGCATTTCAGAAAAGACATCTTCAACTATTCTTAAAGAGTTATCTAAGGTGCGGCTTTCAGGCATAATATGGGGCGAAGGAGCGCCTCTGGCTATTATTAGCGGCAAAATATATAAGGTGGGAGACAAGATTTTAGGCATAAAGATTGTTGATATCACCAAACAGGGTGTTCTTTTAAACTACAAGGAATCAAATTATATTTTAAAGCCTAAATAGGAGGTTATAATGAGAGTTTTTAAAAATACTCTATTAATGTTCTCTCTGATACTGCTTACATGGCCTGCATCAACACTAGCTATAGAGAAGGATATCAATATTAAAGGTAAGAAGATATCCCTCGATTTTAAGGATGTCGGATTAAAGGATATTTTAAAAGCATTCTCTATGCAGTCGGGTATGAATTTTATTGCCAGCGATAAGATAGAAGATAAAAAGATTACCCTCTATATGGAGAGTGTCCCTGTATCCAGTGCTTTAGACACCATTCTTAAGGCCAACAACCTTACTTATGAGCAGCCATCGGGAACAAATATTATAATGATTAAAGAGATGAGAGTTCCGGAGGTTGAGACACTGACTCAGATATATAAACTGAATTATGCAAATGCTGAAGGCGTTAAGACTCTATTTGATGCTATGAGTAAAGTCAAAAAGATAGAAGAAGTCTCCTCTGCGGGAAGTAAAGTCAGCAAGTCTTTTAGCCAGGGCGTACTTTCAGAGTACGGTAAGATTGCGGCTGATACCCGTACAAACAGTCTGATTGTTACCGATATCCCTGCCCGCTTTCCTATAATAGAGGAGGCTATTGCAAAGCTAGACGAACCTACTCCTCAGGTTATGATAGAGGCTGAAATTTTAGAGGTTTCAACCGACTATATGGAGCAGATAGGAATTGATTTTGGAACTAATGGTTTTGCGAAAATTACAGGTGCTGTCAAAAATACAGAGCTTCTATTCAGAGATTTAGCGGGGACTCCTTCTACGGATAATGCTGCATACGGAACGATATCTACAAGCAGTTTTACAGCAATTCTTGATATGCTTAAATCAGATACCAAAACAAAGGTTTTGGCAAGGCCGAGAATTCTTACTTTAAACAATGAGACGGCCGAGATAAAGATAACGGCAGAGACTGCAGTCTCAGAGATAACAGAGAGTTTTTCGGATGAGAGTAGAACCGAGACCTCTGCAGAGAGAATAGAGACAGGAGTCAGTCTGATAGTAACCCCTGTAATTAACAATGATGGTTATGTGACAATAAAGGTTGAGCCGAAGGTTACAGAACCTAAAGACTCTAAATTTTTCAAAGGTACTTATGTAGATCCGCATACCCGCTCCGCCAAGACAACAATAAGAGTTAGAGATGGAGATACGCTTGTGATGGGCGGTTTAATAAAGCTTGATGAGACTATCACGGTTAAGAAGATTCCGTTTCTTGGAGATATTCCAATTCTCGGCAGGGTCTTTAGGCATAATTATACTTTGACCGAAGATAGGGAGCTGATAATATTTATAACCCCGCATATTGTAAGAGATTCTCATTATAATGTCAGTCAGGCCTTTCAGGTTGAGAGAGAGTTTTCTGTTGAAGAGTCGGCGGTGAACAAAGAGCAGGCTATAGAAGAAAGTTTAGAGGGACTCAATTAATATGGCGATAAGAGAACGGGTCGGCGAGATACTGATAAAAGAAGGCTTGATTGCAGAAGAAGACCTGGCTCAAGCTATGGAGCATCAGAGAGAGAACGGCGGCAAGCTCGGTGACGTATTGATAGCTATGGGTTTTGTTACCGAAAAAGAGATTGCAGCTGCTCTAGGTAAACAGCTCGGCATATCTTACATTAGTATAGCCAGCGGGAATTTAAGACCTGCTCACGACCAGGGTCTTGAAGTTTTGATATCTGAAGAGGTGGCAAGAAAATATCTGGTATTGCCGATATCGAGAACGTTTAACTCTCTAACCGCTGCAGTGGTTGATCCTCTTGATTTTATAACAATAGATAATTTACGAAAAATAACCAATTGTGATATTAACTCTGTTATTACTACTAAGGCTGAAATACTGCAGGCCATAGATGAGTTTTACGGTCCTCGCGATGTTTTTAAGGAAGCTATAGAGAGTTCATATGAGAAAGAGGAAAAGAGTGTAACTACTTCTTTGGAAGAGATCTCCGAAGATGAAGTTGTTAGCCTTGACAGGCTCATTGCTAAAGCAGAAGAAGCTCCGGTTGTTAAACTTGTCGATCTTATTATAAGGCAGGCGATAGAAGAAGGAGCAAGCGATGTACATATAGAATCTCTCGAGAAGAAGATGAGGTTACGCTATAGGGTTGATGGAGTTCTTCAAGAGAAGCCGCCGCCGGCACCGCATTTAAAACTTGCTATAGTATCCCGCATAAAGATACTCGCTAAGCTTGATATAGCTGAGAAACGGCTTCCTCAGGACGGAAGTTTTGTGATGAAGCTTGAAGATAGGCTTGTTGATTTCAGAGTCTCTGTTATACCTACTATTTATGGCGAGAAGGTTGTAATAAGAATATTAGACAGGTCCCAGCTGCCGCTTGATTTAACACAGATGGGGTTTGGCCCTAGCCAATTAGAATCTTTTAGAGAGATTATAAATCAGCCTTATGGAGTGGTATTTCTTACCGGACCTACCGGAAGCGGTAAGACGACTACGCTCTATGCAGCGCTAGAGGAGATAAATAGTCCGGATAAGAATATTATCACTATTGAAGACCCTGTTGAGTACCGGCTTGACGGTGTAAATCAGGTTCAGGTTAAGCCTCAGATAGGATTGACTTTTGCCAATGCGCTAAGGTCTTTTTTAAGACAGGATCCGGATATTATCCTGGTTGGTGAAGTCAGAGATTTAGAGACTGCAGAGATCTGTGTCAGGGCTGCATTGACAGGACATTTCGTCTTATCAACACTCCATACAAATGATGCAGCATCCGCAATTACACGTCTTATGGATATTGGAGTCGAACCCTATCTATTAACTCCATCTCTGTTGATGGTTGCAGCCCAGAGGTTGGTTAGGAAGCTCTGTTCTAACTGCAAGGAGGCATATGAGCCTACAGGGGATATATTGAAATATTTAAAGGTGAAAAAGGATCTGGTTTTTAAAGCCAAGGGTTGCGACAAATGTAGGTGGACAGGCTATATTGGAAGAGCAGCTATATATGAGTTAATATTGATAGACTCTGATATGCGCGATATGATTACAAAGCATGCCGATGCTCAGAAGATGAAGAATTTAGCTATTGAGAAAGGTTTCTTAACACTCTGGGATAGCGGTATTGCTAAAGTGGAAGAAGGAATTACAAGCGTAGAGGAAGTATTGAGAGTAACACTTATAAAAGAAGATTGATCTAAATGGCCAGCTATATCTACAAGTGCAGAACTCCTAAAGGCGGGATTGAAAAAGGCAGCTTAGATGCTGTTGATAAGTCTAAGGCGATAGACAGTCTTCAAGAGAGAGGTTTGGTGATTATCTCTCTGAAAGAGAGCGGGGAGCTGTTTAAGGCAAAGCAGGCATCCAGAAAGAGAAGTTTTAGGATCCGGGTTAAGATCGATGACCTGGCTTCTCTTGCCAGGCAGCTTGCGACGCTGCTTGATGCAGGGGTTCCGCTCCTGCGCTGTATAGAGATTGTCAGAGAGCAGGTTGAGGTGAAATCTCTATATAACGCTTTAGACAGGATAATGAAGGACGTTGAGGCCGGTGAAACATTAAGCGGAGCGCTCTCAAAACACCCTAAGATATTTTCAGAGTTCTGGGTAAACTTAATAGCTACGGGTGAGACCAGCGGACAACTTCCTTTTGTCCTTATGCAGCTCAGTGATTATATGGAGTCTGCCTCGGCCTTACAGAGAAAAGTCGTATCGGCTCTCATCTACCCTGTACTTTTAACGGCGGCTTCTACGGGAGCTTTAATTATTTTCCTTACCATTGTTGTTCCTATGTTTGCTCAGCTCTATAGTTATTTCGGGGCAGACCTTCCGGCTCTGACCCAAGGCATAATAACTATGAGTAATGTTATAAAACAATGGATGCCTCTCCTGTTGATACTTGCAGCTGCCGGGGCATTTTTTATTATAAAGTTTAAATCCAGTAAGCAGGGAGAGCTGTTTTTTGATAATCTAAAAGTAAAAATCCCAGTCTTGAATGCCCTCTTTTTTAATGTTGTGCTTTATAGGTTTAGCAGCGGTCTTGCCATGCTTCTTAAGAGCGGTGTTCCTATTTTGTATTCTCTCGAGGTTGTAGCCAATGCTGTTGCTAATAAAGTTTATGAGAGCATAATAATACAGACAAAAGATAAAGTGAGAGAAGGAGATTCGCTTGGCGCGACACTGGGCTTATACTCTCAGCAGTTTCCGCCTTTTGTTACCAATATGGTAAGAGTGGGTGAAGAGAGCGGGAATCTTTCCGGTATGCTCGGTCATTTAGCCAAGTATTACCAGAATAAGGTTGAGACCGTGATAGAGCGCCTTCCTTACATAATTGAACCGGTTATTATCTTGACAATAGGCGGTGTAATCGGAATAATCGTAATCGGAATGTTTCTCCCTATATTTGGTCTTGCAACAGCAGTCGATATGTAAAGATGAAAGGATGGACGTTAAGAGAGACTTTATTAACGGTTTTAGTATTGGTATTGATCTTTGTTTTTTTAATGCCGAAATATATCATAACTACAAAGAGGGCATTAGCTCAGGAGGCTGTTAGGACAATATATCTTATGGAAAATGTAATTAACAGCCATTATATCCAAAGCGGTGTCTTCTCTTTTGATTTAGAGGAGCTTAACCTGGATAGATTAAATAATATCGAAGGGGCTAATTTTATCTATCATATAACCGGGTCAGGGATAAATAATTATGAAATATTGGCTTACGGGGAAGATAACTCAGCAGCAGAAGGGATAATGGTCTCATATGTTTTTCCGGATAAATCCTACTATGTGGAATACTTAGGCAAAGTTATAACAGGAAAAAAAGTAAAATAAGGAGGTGTTAAATGAAAAGAGGTAAAGGGTTTACAATGCTTGAGGTTTTGATTGTTATTATTATAATAGCGATTCTTGCTACCTTTGCAATTCCCCAGTATCTTAAAGCTTCAAAACGTGCTATTGCATCTGAGGCTGTTACTACATTGGGTGCTTTAAGAGGCGGACTTGCACGATATTATCAGGAATATAATACTTTAACTTCAGACTTAGATGAGCTGGATGTAGATAATCCGGATGATGTGCCTAATGCCAATTTTAGCTATACGATAGATACAGGCTCAGATGATCTGAGCGATTATGAGCTTACTGCTGATGGAGAGTCTGGTACCCGAGCTGATGGAATAACCGTTACATATACAGCTGACGATAATAAAATAGATATAGATTATCCGTAATATAAATTTGTTGAAAGAGGAAAGTGCTTTTACAGTCTTGGAAATTATAGTAGTAGTTGTTATTATTGCGATATTAGCTTCTCTTACACTGCCTAATCTTAGTAAAACTTTGAGTAAGAATAGAGAGAAGCTTGCAGTATCTAACCTTAAAATGATATTAAACGCTGAGAAACTATATAGGGCAAGAAATGACAAGTTCTTTCCCGATTCAGGCGACGAAGCAGAATTAGATAAGATAAATGAAAATCTTAATCTGGATATTGAGAGTCAATATTTTGATTATACTGTTAAGGCTTCAGGTCAATATTCTTTTAAAGCCTACGCAAAGGATAAAAATAGTCCCGGTATAGAGTATATAATAGACCCCGAAGGTACTATTGAGTATCCGGATGATTAACCGGAATACGGGAGTTTCTATGAAAGAGAGAATGGACGGTTATCTTAAGAGGACGGTTGAAAAAGGTGCAACCGATTTGCATCTAACAGCCGGCAGGCAGCCGCAGCTGAGGATAGACGGTAAACTTGTGCTCATGGATGATAAGGTACTTATGCCGGAAGAGATAGAAGGGCTGGCTTTCTCAATTCTTGAGGATACTCAGATCGGGCATTTTAGAGCCCAAAAAGAGCTTGATACAGCGTATGGATTAAAAGGCGTAGGGAGATTTAGAATAAATCTTTTCTATCAGAGAGGTTCTGTTGGCTGTGCAATAAGATTTATTCCTTTTGAGGTCCCTAGAATAGAGGAACTGGGTCTGCCGTCTGTTTTACGGGAATTTTGCGGAAAATCATCCGGGCTCTTCCTCGTCTGCGGGCCTACAGGGTGCGGAAAGTCAACTACTCTTGCGGCAATGATTAAGCATATTAATTATACCCAGGGTTGTAATATTGTAACAGTTGAAGATCCGATAGAATATCTGCATAAACATAATAAAGCTACGGTAAATCAGCGTGAGCTGGGCAGAGATACCCATTCTTTCTCAGAAGCTTTGCGTCATACTGTAAGACAAGACCCCGACGTGATTATGATAGGTGAGATGCGCGATTTAGATACTATGCAGGCAGCGCTCACTCTTTCTGAAACAGGGCACCTTGTTCTTGCCACACTCCATACTGTAGATGCTCCTAATTCTATTGCCAGGATAGTAGATGTCTTCCCGGCTTATCAGCAGCAGCAGATAAGATTACAGCTTTCACTTGTGCTTTTGGGGGCAATAGTGCAACAGCTGATACCCAAAAGAGATGGCAAGGGACGTATATTGGCTTATGAGCTTATGAAGGCAACGCCTGCCGTTAAGAATATGATTCGTGAGAATACGCTTCATCAGATATACTCTGTACTTCAGATGGGTAAGGGCGAAGGTATGATGACTATGAATCAATCTCTGATAGAACTCCACCGCAAGAATCTCATAACTCGGGAAGAGGCTATAAAGAGAAGCCCCAATCCTGAGGAGCTCAGAAGGATTGTTCTTTAATTATGCAAAGGTATAATTTCCTTAGAGTAGGTAGGAGAGAAAAATCTTTTACCATGCTTGAGATTCTTATCGCTGTAATTATCGTTTCAATTCTTGCTACGCTGGCAATTATGCAATATACAAAAGTTGTTGAGAAGCAGCACGGCAGGAACGGCATAACCTATCTTAAAGCAGTACGATCTGCCCAGATAAGATATTATTTGGATAACGATACATTTACTGATAATTCAGAGGAGCTCGATATGACAGGTTATATCGGCTCAGAAGGGGAAAAGTGTTTTACTCTATCCATTGATGCAGGCAGCGGTAATACTTTTACTGCCACTTTAACCAGGGTTAATTCAGCTAAATATGAAGGTTCGGCCATTACCATCAATCAGAATGGCGGTATGACAACAACAGCTCCTGATATATATGTTCTTCCAGAATAGTTATGAATAGAAAGTCTATAACCCTGATGGAGCTTGTAGTTGCAATGAGTATAGTAGGTTTTATACTTGTTGCAGTTGTAACATATAATCTAATAGGGGAGAAGTTCTACCAATCGACAAGCAAGCAAGTAGCAGTGTTAAACGATGCACAGTATTTGATGGAACAGATGGCGAAGGACATTAAAAAGGCAGAGACTCTAAGTTTCTTTGGGGGTATGCTTAGTATCACAAACGAAGACGGCAATGTTATCTATGAGTTGGCAGCAGATGATGATGGAGATGAAGATACTTATGAGATCTATTATACAAATCCTGGAAAGTCTATAGAAGATGAGTTTTTTGCTAAGAATGTAGTGTTATTCAACGTAGATACCTCGGCCATAAATGATAACAGGGTTACTGTTGAGCTTAAAGTTGCTATTGTCGAGGAGGGAACAAAGGTAAATGAAGAGTCTCATTATATCACGACCTTCTATCTTAGAAACAGATAGAGAGAAGGGTGCAGTTCTAATCCTTGTCGTTGCAATCCTTATGGTTGTATTTGTTTTGGCGCTGGCTTTGATTATGCTTTCGACTTCTCAAGAGTTCTTATCTAGTGCGCAGAAAGAAGATTTAGAAGGATTCTATATAGCCGAAGCACAGATTCAATGGGCGGCGCTAAAACTAAGAAGCGCCTCCGATTATACAGGAGGGTCGTCAGGAAGTGATATCTATGAGCCTGATGATGCAGATTTGGCTTCACGGATCGAAAAGATTAAAATAGTAGTTGAATTAGAAGATGGAGGTTATGAAGATATTGACAATGCGCTTTGGACAATAAAGGCCTATATAGAGTTTAAAGAGAAATTGCAGAAGAAAAGCACTATTGTCAGAGTTGATGCTGATTTAGAAAAAAGAGTTAGTATCATTACAGATGGTAAACAGATAGACTATGAAATTACCAACTGGCGTGAGATAAGACCGCCTGAAGAACCATAATAAAACAGAAGAATAAAACTCTATGAAGAGAAAAAGTTTCACTAATTTCAAATTAGACATGTTTTAGAAATAATTGCTATTTTGGTTTTTATTGTAAACAAAAGTTTACATTTAATTTTTTGTTCTCGACTCCATTTTCTTTGCTCTCTAACTCTTTATTTTTCAAGACTTTAACAGTCGATAAATATTTATAATTATTATCTTCTTGGCATGGATATTGAGTGTTATATAATAGATAAAGTAGAAGAATAACTATGAAGAGAAAAAGTTTCACTCTAATAGAGGTAATAGTAGCTGCAGTCTTATTGGCTATAGGTGTAGGCGGCGGTATAACAGGATATAAGATAGCAGATAAGCAGATTGAAAGAAGC
>JAVCCL010000020.1 GCA_030765505.1 Candidatus Kaelpia imicola
CTGCTGGAGATTTGGCTGATTCAGTACAATCTCATACCTATAGCTTAGCCGGCACTTATACAGCTACTTTAACAGTGACTGATGATCAAGGTCTTTCAAGTACAAATACGGACAACAGCGTAGAGATTACAGTAGAAAAATCTCCTCCTGTAATCGGTGATATTATGATTGATGATGAAAGTAATGAACTCTGTGCTAGTTATGATGGAAACGAAGCCTGCCATACATTTTCTATTAATGTTGATAATACAGAAGCAACATATGATCCAGATGGAGAGATAGACCTATATGAATGGGATTCTGGAGACAATCATACAGCTAGTGGAAAGTGGTTTACGAGCTTTGCTCACACTTATGGTCAGGGTCTCTATATAGCTACATTAGAAGTAACAGACAACGATGGTTTAATCACCACTAAGAAGTTTGACGTAAAAGTAGATGTAGAGTGTTCTAATACTGTAGAGTGTAACTCCAATACATCCCCCTATTGTGTAGATAATCAATGTGTTGAATGTCGCTCATCTAGTGATTGCCCTAATGTGGGGGCTTCATGTATAAGTAATAGTTGTCACTTTGGAGAGAAGAGATGTCCTCAAGCTAATGGGAATAATTATTCAACGTTGGATGGATGTAAAGGGCAATGTAAGAAGCTTAACGGCAGCTATACAAGTGGATGTATAGAACATTGTAGCTGGCACGATGAGGATGGCGATATTCACTATGAAGAAGGAGCAATAAAATGTTCAGTTAATCAAGATAATAAGATTACGGTGGATGGATCTCAGTATACTCGTAGCATGCAGTGGTACCAATGCAGTTGTCATTAACCATTAATGACTAATATAGAATGCCCCGATTAACCGTCGGGGCATTCTTTGTTTGGGAGCAAAATTCAATTCTATAGCCAATTTTGTAAACAGTAAGAGCACTTATTTTTTAGAGTTTAAAATTTTTTATCTTTAAAATTTATTTTCTGTTATATATAATAACCCAGTATGAAAAGCACAAAACAGTATTTCTTAAAAGCTTTTTTATTGCTCTTGGTTTTTTCGTTTAAATTTAATATTTCCTCAGCCGAAGTATCTCTTACAATAATCGGGGAAGATAAAGAGATATCTCAGGATTTTGTTAAAGGGTTAAAGAGATATTTACCTGAGTTTAGTCATGTCTATTATCATCACAAAGATTCTAAAATAAGAGATGTTTTAAAAGAACTTCAGCTCTCTTACCTTCCGGTTATTATTTACGATAAAGATAAACTCGACAGTGCTGATAAGGAACTTTTAAAAAAGAAACGTTTAATAACCAAGGAAGGTGACTATTCTATTTTTTCACCCTCCAGACTGCATTATGTAACAAATGTTCATCTCCTAAATCGTAAGCCTATCCCTAATCAGCTGGGCATATTCGCTATGAGTATGTGTCCTTATGGGCAGAGGGCGCAGCGGCAGATTACCAGGCTTATAGAAGAAAACGACCTGCCGATAGAGTTAAAATCCTATTTTGTAGTTAATCTAAGAGACGGCCGGATTACTTCCATGCACGGGCCGAATGAAGTAGAAGAAGATATTCATCAGCTTTTAATTAAAGAGTACTGGCCGGAGAAATTATCCAAGTATCTTCTTTTAACTGAAGAGATGAGCCGTTTTGAAGCGCTGGATAAGGCCGGGCTCTCTTATAAGAAAATAAGTAATTTAAGAGAAGAAGGCGAAGAATTACTTAAAGAGAATATGAAAGTTGCCCAGGAGCTTGGCGTTCGTGCTTCTCCGACATTCCTCTGGGAGAATGTATATTTAATATCAGGCTTAAATAAGATTATCGAAATCTTAGAACAGAAAAAGGTAAAAGCTGATAAAGAGACAGATTTACCTTCAGGCCGTAAGAAGATTCCCGGACAGCTGGGTATGTTTATTATGAGTATGTGTCCTTACGGAGAGAGGGCGCAGCGGCAGATTACTAAATTTATAAAAGAGAACAATTTGCCCATAGATTTAAAGCTGTATTTTATTGCAGATATAAAAGAGGGAGTAGTTACTTCCATGCACGGGCCGGATGAAGTAGAGGAAGATATCCATCAGCTTTTAATTCAAAAGTATTGGCCGGAGAAATTATCCAAATATCTTCTTTTAACTGAAGAGATGAGCCGTTTTGAAGCGCTGGAGAAGGTAGGGGTATCTTATAAAAAAATAAATAATTTAAGAGAGAGAGGCGAGGAGCTGCTTAAAGAGAATATAAAAGTTGCCCAGGAGCTTGGTGTTAGTGCTTCTCCGACATTCCTCTATGAGAATGTGTCTATAATATCAGGTATAGATAAAATTATGGAAATTTTAGAACAGGAGAGAGTAAAAATTCATGAAAAAACTCATCCGCTCATAGAGTATAAGATTATCGATTCAGGTGATTCTAAATCATCTCAAAACATTATTACTTTGCTTAAAGAAGACTTCAGGCTTCAGGGTTCATCTATTCCTATTGGTTCTCCTTTAGCAGAAGAGTACATAGAGAGATTTAAAGTTGATTACCTTCCTTTTGTTCTGATTAAAAAAAGCGGTGATTTAGCCTTACAGAGAGTCTTAAGAAAAAAACTTGGCTGGGAGGAGAGAGACAAAGGTTTTGTTATGCCTAAAGAGTCTGTTTTAGGAATTTCTCCTGTCTATTATTTAAACCGCGAGAAGAAGGAAGATCAGGTTGATGTTATAGCAGGAAGGAGAGAGTTAAATAAATTCAGAGACAGTTCGTTTATAAAGGTGTTGTCTGATTTAGGAATCAAAGTCAACTTTCATAAGCAGGGAATATTCTTTAAATCCGGATTATATAAAGAGTTGGGTATTAAAAAACTTCCTCTAATTTTATGGGAGAATCGATATTTAGTGTCTGATTTTAAACAATTATCAGGGCTGCCTGAGGTAAAGCAGAAGTTTGAAAATTTAAGAACAGATAGAAGAATAATTCTGGATTTCTTCTCTTCACCCTCCTGCCGTTTCTGTAAGACTGTAGAAAATAAAGTTTTACCTCAAATGATAGAGAGATACGGGGATTTACTGGATATAGTTAAATTTGATACCAGTCAGCCCCGGAAGTATAAATTTTTGCTCAGGATAGAAGAATATTTTGATATTGATGAAACAGGTATACCCAAAATATTTTTAGGTAAGAGAGTTTTAACAGGTAAAAATGGTATAGAGAGCGGATTAGAGATGGAAATTTTAAATGCTTTATTCAGCGGTACGCAGATTTTTAACAATACTTCTGAACCTGTAAAAATAGATTGTTTTTATAATCTCTCTTATATTCAAAAGAATAAGGATGCAGAATATATCTGGGATGAGTTTTTGCCGCTTATAGAGAAAAGATATAAAGACCGGATAAAATTAATTAAATACGATATTGCGAAAAAAAAGAATTTTGATTTGATGCTTCAAATGAAAAAACAAATTTCAGAGAGGAAAAGTTATTTTACCCCTAAAGTGTTTATTGCAGGAAGTATTCTCGAAGTAGCTGATGATATAAAGCAGAATATGGATTTATTAATTCAGGAGGAACTGTTATCTTCTTCCAAAGAGCAGGGAGAAAACATATTCGTCTCAAAAATTTCTAAATTTACCTTGCCTGCTATTATCGGCGCCGGCCTTTTAGATGGAATAAATCCCTGTGCTTTTACCGTGATCATTTTTTTCATCTCTTTCCTTGTCATGGCGGGGTATAAGAAAAAAGAGATGTTCTATGTAGGCAATGCATTTATATTTGCCGTATTTCTAACCTATCTATTAATCGGGCTGGGATTGTTTGCTGCATTTTACAGGCTTGCATTTTATAAAACAGTATCCGGTATCTTTCGTTATATCATTATTGGAATTGTATTTTTGCTTGCCGGACTGAATCTATACGATTATCTAATTTATAAGATTAAAAGAACACCCAAAAATTTGATACTTCAACTGCCGGTGAGGATAAAGTTCTTGATTAAAAAAGTTATCGGCAGGGGATACCGGGGGCAGGATGCAGAACCGCAGGGGATTATGAGGCTTACAGCCATTGCGCTGAGCGTAGGGTTTATAGTTTCGATTTTAGAATCTGTCTGTACCGGGCAGGTATATTTTCCGACAGTTGCATTTCTGGCCCAGCTTCCCGGTATTATGAAAATAAGAGCCTTAAGCTATCTTCTTGTATATAATTTAATGTTTATTATCCCGTTGGTTATAATATTTATGCTGGGACTGTTAGGGGTAAGTTCAGGCCAATTTGAGCGGTTTCTGAAGCATAATCTGGGTAAGATAAAGATAGTTACGGCAGTACTGTTTCTCTTCCTGGGGTATATTCTGATAGTCTTATATTAATTTCGCATTTTACTTTAGAGGTCTCCTTATATAGAATAACAGCATGCAGGAAAGAGAAGAGAACTTTATCGGACGGCTGCTTCTTAATGTAGGAGTTATAACAGAAGAGGGTCTGGAAAAAGCTCTTACTGAGCATAAAAGGACGGGTGAGTTTTTAGCAGCTACTATTGTTAAATTAAAACTTGCGCGGGAAGAAGATGTATTCAGTATCCTGGGCGAACAGTTAGGCGTAAGTTTTATAAATTTAAAAACTGCTTCTATTAGTCCTGAAGCTTTAGAGAAAGTGCCTGCCCGCTTTGCTTTACATTATAAAATTGTGCCGGTAAGTTTCAAAGATAATTTGCTGGGAATTGCAATATCCGACCCCTTAAATATCCAGGTTTTGGATGATATCAGAATGCTTTTAAACGTAGATGTCAAGGTTTACATTGCATATGAGAAAAGTATTGTTGATGCAATCAGCAAAAATTACGGTCTTGGAGCAGGGACAGTTGAGGGGTTAGAAGATAAGGAAGAAGTTCAGGAGGAGAGAGAAGAGGACCAGGGGGTTGAAGAGTCTTCAATTATAAATTTTGTAAATCAGATTTTAACGCAGGCGGTAAAAGAGAGAGCTACCGATATCCACATCGAGCCGTTTGAAGACGAATTAACAATTCGTTATAGAATAGACGGTATCTTGTATAAGACGCCTCTTCCTCAAGGGGCTAAGCAGTTTCAGAATGCAATTACGTCCCGCATAAAAATAATGGCCAGTTTAAATATTGCAGAGAGAAGGCTTCCTCAGGATGGAAAGATTCTCTTTAAGATGGGTGAGGAGGAGTATGATTTGAGGGTCTCAACCCTTCCTACCCCTGAAGGCGAGAGCATAGATTTAAGGATATTATCTAAAACGATGCTTTTTAATTTTAAAGATTTAGGATTGCTTGAAGAAGATCTCTCCCTGCTGGAGCAGGTACTGAAGAGACCTAACGGTGTGGTCTTTGTTACCGGCCCGACAGGAAGCGGGAAGACCACCACTCTCTATTCCTGTCTGCAGAATCTTAATACCCAGGACAGGAAGATTATTACGGTTGAAGACCCTATTGAGTATAGGATTAAGGGTATTACTCAAATTCAGGTCTATCCTAAAATCGGGTTATCTTTTGCCTATGGATTGCGGTCGATTTTAAGGCATGACCCGGATATTATTCTGATTGGCGAGGTGAGAGATGTTGAGACCGCAGAGATTGCAATCAGAGCGTCTCTAACGGGGCATCTTGTTTTTTCGACTATCCATACTAATGATGCGGCAAGCGGTATAACCCGCCTTTTGGATATGGGCATTGAACCCTATTTAATCGCTTCGACCGTGGAATGCTTTATTGCCCAGAGATTGGTCAGGGTCTTATGCCCGAAGTGTAAATTTAAGGTTAAAGCAGATGATAAAATATTAAAAACGTTTGGAGAGAAAGAAGAGGTTGACATATATGATGCCAAAGGGTGCGAAGAGTGTAAATATACCAAATATAGAGGCAGAACGGCTATTTATGAATTTCTGTTGGTTGGTTCTGAAATAAAAGATTTAATCGTAAAAAGAAGTTCGGCAAATAAGATCAAAGAGCAGGCTGTTAAATCCGGTATGGGGACTTTAAAGATGGAAGGCTGGCAGAAGATTAAACAGGGCATGACTACAGTTGATGAAATTTTGCGGGTGGTTTCAGGGGAAGAGTTTAACGAGGGATGAAAACTTTCTATTACAAGGCGCGTAATCAAAACGGAGAATTAATAGAAGATAAGCTGAATGCTGATTCACAGCATCAGGCGATTGAAGAGCTTACCAAAAAAGATTTTTACATACTCTCTCTACAGGCGGCAGAAGAGAGAGCTGCGTCTTTAGTCAGAAGAAAACCGAAGGTAAAAGATGTAGCGCGGTTTACAGCAAGGCTTTCAGAATTGGTTTCGTCGGGCGTGCCGATTTTAAGAGCTTTGGATTTACTGGAGAATCAGTTTGTCAATAAACCTCTGGGGAAGATAATAGCCGATCTGGTTTTGAGAATAAGAGACGGGGCAAGCTTCTCCGAGTCTGTTGATAGTTTGGGAGTATTTCCTCCTATTCTCTCTGCGTTGGCAGCGGCTGGTGAAGCGGGAGGTAATCTTGATTCAGTCTTAAATGAAGCAGCCAATATCTTTGATAAAGAGCTGGATTTAAAAAATAAAGTAAAATCGGCAATGTTTTATCCTGCACTGGTTCTTACAATGGGAGTTCTCACAGTTTTCTTTCTGCTCTCTTTCGTGATACCTAAGATTTCCGGAATTTTCCAGGATTTAGGCCAGGCGCTTCCCTTAATTACAAGGGTGGTTGTAACAGTCAGCGGTATTTTTGCAAAATTCTGGTGGCTCTTTACTATATTAGGAGTTGCAGTGTATATAGCGTTTAAAAAATATACCAAATCGGAGGAAGGGAAATTATTATGGGATGAATTTAAACTTAAAATTCCGATAGTTAATAAAATATGGATTCAGAGAGAGTTGATTTTATTCTCGAGAAGTTTAGGGCTGCTTGTAAAATCAGGGGTACCTTTGGTCGAGGCGCTTGATTTAACCAAGTCAGTGGTATCTATCAGCAGGTATAAAATAAGTATCGAAAAATTGAAAACAGATTTGAAAGAAGGAGTTTCGTTAAGTTACGGTGTAAGAGATTTCTTGCCTCCTGAGGTTACCGACATGATTTCAGTAGGCGAGGAGAGCGGCAATTTAGATAATGCTCTTTTGAATATTGCCCGAAATTATGAAAAAGAGTTGGATTATAATCTTAAAGTAACTACTCAGCTGATAGAGCCGTTAATGATCTTGTTTGTCGGGTGTATTGTAGGTGTTATAATAATTGCAGTTTTATTACCGATTTTCCAGCTTAATATGATTATAAGGTAGGAGGAGTGAAGATGAAAAGGAATGCTTTTACTTTAGTCGAACTGTTAGTTGTTATTACAATTATAGGAATTTTAACGGCGACTATTTTGCCCCGCTTGGCAGGCAGGACTGGAGAAGCGAGGATTAAAAGAGCAGAATCTGAAATTTACGGTACTCTTTCAACAGCTCTCGATATGTATGAACTGGATATCGGCAGATACCCCGACTCTTTAGAGTGTTTATGGCGTTTGGATGCACCCTCAGGGTTTGATGTGGATGAATATAGCAGTCTCTGGGAAGGACCATATATAAAAAGGGCAAGAGTTAGAGGAAATTCTATTCTTGATCCCTGGGGTAATCCCTATCAGTACGAATCAGTCGATCAGGGGAGTTCTTATAAAATTTCTTCTCAAGGAGCGAATACCCAGGACTCAAATGACGATATTGTTTATTCCGGAGAGATGACGTTTGAGGATTAGCAGGCGGGGATATTTTCTCCTGGATGCTGTTTTAGCAACTTTAATACTCTCTATTCTTCTGAGCGCCGTGCTTCTCTCCTTACAGACTTCAATAAAAGGGTTTCGAAAAGTAAATCAGCTTCTGTACGGTTATTGTCTAACTGAAGATGTTGTCTATTATAAATTGCTGCTGGAAGATAATTTTGAAAATCAAGGCAAAAAAAATACCCCCTACGGTGAATTCAGCTGGTTAATCAAAGAAGATAGAGAGCAGCCGGGTAATTTAAAAATAATCAATGTAGCAGTTACTAAGAATACGAAAATTTGTTCAAAACTTTCTTCTTTAGGTTTTAAATAAAGTGGCAGCTAAAAAATCTTTTACTCTACTCGAACTTTTAATTGTAATTGCCATAATATCGGTTTTGTCGGTTATTATCCTGCCGGGTTTTTCTAATAAATATAATGCGGTGAAATTTGATAATTTTTGTTTTAAAGCGCTGGATGTTTTTAAATTCTCTCAAAATAAGACTATTCAGGAAGCTAAGATTGTAACAGTTAAAATCAAACAGGATGGGTTATCAATATATCTATCGGATGAAAAAGCAGGGGAACTGTTAATCCCTGCTATCTATGAGATTGATTCCGAAATAACCAGTGTCGATATGTTTCCTACCGGAGAGATGCGCCTATATGCGGATTCTTTAGTCTTAGACAGAGCGGAGATAGAACTGTCGTCAAAATTCGGAGTTAAAAAAATTGTCCTCTTAGCCGGAGCAGGAGATGTCTCTATTGAAAAGTAAAAAATCATTTACATTGGTTGAAGTTATAGTGGCAGTGGTGATTGTCTCTTTAATATTCAGCTTGAGCAGTTCTTTGATCTGGCTGAGTTTCAGGCTCTCTGTAAGGAGCAGGGAGGTTGCGGTCCGTTTTTCAGGTATTAGAAATGTTTTTGAAATTTTGAGTAATGATTTAAGGTCTGCCTGCATTTTTGATTATAACGAAGAGCCCAATTTTATAGTTGATTCAGAAAATAAAATAATCTCTTTCTGGATGACCCGTCCTTCAGAAAGTGTTAAGACAAGTTATCTTCTGCCGATATTAAAGGTCAGCTATTTTGTTAAAGAGGAGGAAGGGAAGAGAGTGCTGTATAAACGGTTAGAATCCGAATTTGAAGATTACAAAAAAGAGATACCTATCTATGAAGCAGATTTTGAGTTTTCAGCATTAATCTATAGTGAAGATAAAAAAGAGTTATTAACCGAGCAGTTTTATTCCGACAGTAAATTGCCTCAAGCGGTAAAAATCAAGTGTATAAAAGATGAAAATGAAATTGAGAAAATTATCTATATCCCATCTGGTAAAAGTATTTAAAAAAGGTGGGGTGGTATCTATCTTTATCCTCTGGGTAATTGCTGTATCAGTATTGATGTCTGCCGGCATAAGTTATAGGGCTTATATGGAATTACGTTCTTTCAGGTTCTATAGGGAGCGTCTCTATGCCCGAAATTTAATCTGGCGGGGTTTTATGCAATCGCTGGAATTACTGAGATTAGATTATGAGAATAACTCTGGAGTTGATGATTTAAATGAAGAGTGGAGTAAAGATAATATTGAATTTCAGAATGAGTACGGTATATCCCATATTAAGATTGAGGACGAAGATAGAAAGATAAATATCAATCAGATTGCCAGGGAAGAAAATCTGGATCTTTTGAAGGAATTTTTCTCTTTAGAGTTTGCTCAACCAATAATTGATTGGGTAGATCAGGATGATTCTCCATATTCTCCTTATGGAGGAGAGCAGGAAAATTATTATAATCTTTTAAAATATAATTGCAGGAATTCCAACATTAGAAGTTTATACGAGATAAAATATATTAAAGGATACCCTCCCGATTTTAACTTAAGAGATCTGGAGGATCAAATTACCGTTATAGGGAGTGAGAATAAAGTAAATATTAATACAGCGTCCGGAGTATGTTTTAAGACGTTAGGACTGCCTGAATCTCTTGTTGCAGAAATTTTGGAATTTCGTCAACATAACGGTGTTTTTGATAACGTACCTGATAATATTTCAGGAATTTTCCCTGAAATTGCAAATCTTGATATAGAGAATCAATGGGCTGCTTTGAAAAATTACTTTAAAGTGAGCTCTCGATATTTTAGAATATACATAACGGTTCAGACAGAGAGAGGAGTTAAACGCTATGCCCAGGCTTTAGTAGAAAGAAAAGGCAGCAGGTTTGATATCCTTTCTTGGCAGGAGAATTTCTGGGAGGAGTAGATGTATAGTTTTGAAATAGAGAATGAAAAGATTAAATTTGCTAAAGTCTTGTTCAAAGAAGGCAGGTTTTTCTTATCCGGGCTAGGAATATTTAACCGTCCTATAACAGAGAAGAATGGAAAGTTATTAGAAAAATTATTACATCAAAATGAGGAGTCAGTAATATTTGTAATTCCCAGAAGAGAGGTCTCCATTCATTACCATTCTTTTCCCTCTCAAAAAGACGAAGAGATTAATCAGATGGCAGGATATCAGGCGCTGAGGCAATTTCCTTATAAGGATTTGAATGTCCTTCATTCAGCGAATGTTCTGTTTAAGATCTCTAATGGATATACAAAAGTTATGCTTGCGGTTGTAGGAGAGGAGACATTGAATAAATACGTATCTGAGCTTACTCGTTTTATATTACCGAATAGAGTTACAATAAACAGCTTGGGCGTTGTCGGTTTTTATAAGATGATAAGAAAAGATAAAGATAGAGTCTTAATTGATATAGATAATAGATCCAGCAATCTGTGCATAATAGGAGGCGGTAAACTTCTGTTCTGCCGGGAAATCAACAAAGGGTTTTATTTTATAAAGGATAACGGCATAACTCCATGGCTGAAAGAAGTTTCAAATTCCATTGCAGCATTTAACAAAGAGAAGTTAAATCAAGATATAAGATCGCTTACTATATTTGGCCCTCGGCATATAAGTTTTATGGAAGATAGAAGAGCATCTTTGCCATTTGATGATGTTGAATTCATCTATCAGGAAAAGTTTATTTCTAAGGAAGAAGATTTTCAGTTTTTTGGAGAAAACAGTGAAGAGATTTACTCTCTAGTTAAACTGTTAGGTTTAAGTTCTATCCAGGTTCCGGAGTTTGATTTAATGCCGATAGGGATAGCTCAGCGGGTTGTCAAAAAAAGCCTTTACAGAGAGAGGAAGAGAGCAGGTGTCTATTTTGTATTGGCAGCTTTAATCTGTATGCTGATTGTGGGATTGGAGTATAAAAGGGAAGAAGTATATTTAGACAGGTTAAAGAGTTTTGTTAATAGCGTAAGCCCTGCTGTTAAAACTTTAGAGATGAGGAAAAAGATAAATCGAGTTTTTTTAAAACATTCCCGGGATGCTATTTTTTTAGATTTATTTAAAGAGTTGGTTGATATAGTTCCGGATAATATTTTATTAAGGAGGGTAGATTATGAGAAAAATTCGCAGTTAGTTATAGAAGGAATCTCTTCCAATGCAGATTCGATATATGAACTCTATGAAAACATTAAACATCTTCATGCAGTATCTAAAATCAAAGCGTTTAAGATAAATACTACATCAAAACAAGAGAGCGTCTTTTATTTAAAATTGGGATTAAAATGAATTTAGACAGATTAAAAGATAAGCAATATTTAAAATTATTTGCTGTTATCGGTACAATACTGCTGTTATACATTGTAGTTCAGCCTTTTATTGTAAGATGGAGCGGTTTAAATACTGCTGTAAAAATAAACGAAGGTAAGTTTCATAAAACCTTAAAGCTGATTTCTGAGAAAGATAAAATCAATTCTGTCTATAAAAGTATTGCTGCAGAGGTTACCCTTGATAAGCTGATTGCGGGTGACGATGAAGAGGTGCGGATTTCTGTCTATAAAGAATTAAACAGGTTAGCTAATTACTGCAGGGTAAAATTGCGCAGCGTAACACCGAAAACAACTATTTTGAATAAGGAGAATGAACAGGCGTTATATTTTGAAATAAACGTAGAGGCGGGCTTAGAAGGAATATTAAAATTTTTGTATCATATCGAGAGCCCTTTTAGTCTAATGTCTGCTGAAAAGATTAAAGTAAACCCGGGTAGTAACAATAAATTGATGTTACAGATAAAATTGAAGAGAATTTTAATATGAGACGGCTGGATTATTCTTTACTCCAGTATGCTAAGACTACAGCAATAGCAGCATTTGTATTGCTATTTTTATATTTGGTGTTTAGAGAGTCTGTAAATATAGACGAAGTTTTAGAAAAAGCTTCTATTGGGGGAATAAAAAAAAGTACTATCGATATTCCTAAAAGAAAAGAGATAGATGAATATTCTTTGATTTTGAATAAGAAGAATATTTTTGATTTTTCCAGTGGAGAAAGAGTGACTGAAGAGAACCTAAGTCGAGAGAAAGATGTTTTGGCTGATCTTTCTTTTAATGGTATAATCATCCTGGATAAAAAGTATGTTGCTATTTTTAGCAAAGAAGATAAAAAACAACACCTGGTTCCCGAAGGGCAGAATATAAAAGGCATAAAAATTAAGAAAATAAAACAGAGTTCAGTTATAATAAGTGTTAATAATGAAGAGAAAGAGATTAGTTTTTAGCCTAGTACTTTTATTATTTTCCTTTTCAGCTTATGCATCTCAGGTAGATATTGGTGCTGCGGTTACTTTGGACATTAAAGGGATGGATATACTTGATGTATTAAAAATAATCTCTTTGCGTTCGGGATTAAGTATCGCTGCCTCTCCTTTGGTGCGGGGTAAAGTTACAGTCTTTTTAAAAGATGTTTCCGTCTGGGATGCCTTTGAAATTTTAATTGCAGCAAATGATCTGGCTTATGAAAAAAGAAAAAATTTAATTACCGTTATGACGAACAAGGAGTATAAAGAAAAATACGGCAAGCCGTTTTATGACTTAAGAGTAATTAGAAGATATAATTTAAAGGATGCCAAAGCCGCATCTATAGGAGAGACTCTTGAAGAGTTTAAAAGCGATATAGGCAAAGTGATTATTGACAGTTTTTCAAATTCTATAATTGTTTTGGATACTCCTGATGTTATTTACGAGATTGATAAAATAATAAAAGCGGCAGATACCCCCTTAGAGACGAGAGTAATCCAGCTTAACTATGCCCGGGTTGAAGATATAAAAGAGAATGTAGCTGATCTTGTAAGCAAGGATGTAGGGGTAATAAAATTTGACCAAACCTCAAACAGAGTTATAGTCACGGATATTTTCAGTAACGCTGAGCACATTGAGAAGGTTCTCACTGCTTTTGATAAGAGACCTCAGGCTGTTAAGATTGAAGCTAAGATTATCCAGATTACTTTAAGCGACGAATATCGTTTAGGCGTAGATTGGGAGGGAGTATTCGGGAAACATTTAGGAATATCTTACAGCGGTAATTTACCTGTATCGGGTAGTGCAGGTGTAGGGCAGATTGCTATAGGTAAGGCAGCTTTAAATGTTGATCCAGCTTTAAACGGACAGCATCAATATTACGGGATTGTTAAGGCTTTTGATACCTACGGGAAGACCGATGTTCTCTCTTCTCCTCATATAACAGTATTGGATGGACAGGAAGCCTATGTTCTTGTAGGCGATAAGGAGCCTATCGTCTCTGTCTCTGTCACATATCCAGAGTCAGGTGAGACCCTGTACTCTGAGAGCGTTGAATACATGGATACAGGAGTCAGGCTTAGTGTTACGCCTTATATCTCTGATGACGGTTTTGTAACTATGCAGATTAAGCCTGAGGTTAGCTCAGGTACAGAGGTTGAGGGAGCTTTAGAGGGTTCGATATATATAAAGAAGACTACATCTGAAGCAGAGACAACAGTTATAGTAAAAGATGGTGATACTATTATTCTTGCGGGTTTGATGAAAGAGACAGAGGTGTATGAGAGAGAGAAAGTTCCAATTCTTGGAGATATTCCGTTAATAGGAAAACTCTTTTCTGAGAAACATAAGAAAAAAGTTAAGACAGAGATTATTATCTTACTTACCCCTCAAATAGTAGGAGTTAAAAAGGGTCCTGATGATAATGCCTCTGATTTTGCTAAAGAGCAGTTTGGTTATGAGAGCCTTGAAGCAGATTCAATTAGCTCAATTAAAAGATTTGATTATGCTAAAACAGAGATGATTTTGGCAGAAGATAAAGAGCGCAGCTCTTATTCGGAATACTATCTTAAAATTACAAATATGATTTATGATTATTTTAGCAAGAATTATTTGAATATGGGGTTAAACAGAGAAGTGAATGTTGTCTTTCTTCTTAGTAACAGAGGAGATTTGATAGGTGAGCCTGCAGTTGTAGGTGAGGTTGATCCTATTGTAAGAGATTTGGCGATAGAGGTTGTCAAAAAAGCAGGACCTTATCCTGTATTTCCTATTTTACTTGATAAAGATAAAGAAGCTTTTAATATACTTCTTAATTTCTAAATAGGATTATTGAGTCTTTACCTTATTCTCTTTGCACCGAAGAACTTCTTGGTAAAATTAGCTGCTATCTTTTCATCGTATTTTCTGCAAAAGAAGATGTTTATATAAACTGAATTTCAGAGTTTTGAGAAGTACCTCGGCAATAAATGGTTTCTATCAATAAATAATGGGGAATAAGAGTTATGTTCTAAATTGAAAATGTCTTAGCAGATTTCATTATCTGCCCCAAAAATAATCGTTTGTCAGGGTTTTTTATCTCAGAAGGAGCAGCAGGTATAGGTTCCAGGAGAGAGCTTACTTTTGCTGCCTTACGAAAAAGATATTGCATATGAGTAATATGTCTGCCTTTTTCAAAGAAAGGAGATACTACAATTAAATCAATATCGCTATCTTTCATGGGGTTGCCTTCAGCGTAAGAACCAAATAACAGTATTTTTTCTATGGGAATTTCTTTTTTTAACTCTTCTGTAAATCGTTTAATTAAAGTATCTATTTTTTTATTTTTTTTTCT
Source organism: Candidatus Kaelpia imicola (assembly GCA_030765505.1). Classification (NCBI taxonomy): domain Bacteria; kingdom Pseudomonadati; phylum Candidatus Omnitrophota; genus Candidatus Kaelpia; species Candidatus Kaelpia imicola. The sequence goes on from JAVCCL010000020.1 coordinate 14,667, forward strand.
TAGCCATTTAAACATTTTCTTAGTTTTATCAAAATAATTAATTGCCGTTTTTTTATTAATAATCTCAGAAATACTTCTTTTGTAATTACCATATCTGGCTTCAATTGCAAATGGGGTTAAGTCTGCTAATAAATCTTGATAATCAGGAGGCATAAAATTATAAACTTTAGTTAATTCCGCTAATCTTACTAAATTATGTGTCCGTAATACCTCTCCTCCCTTTTCAACAATAATAGCTTTAAGAATTTTCTCAAGCGCTTATTGAGACATAAATGCTACATATAAATGTCGGCCAGCGCTGAGCATTGCTTTGGCAGTATCTAAATCATACCTTGCTCTCATTAACCATTTTTTAGTAACTTCTTCCATAAGTGTTAAGATAATAACATAATATAAAAGGTTTCTCAATACGTTATTGAACTCTTTTCTTTTTATTCATCATTTATTGTCTATTACTATAATTTCAATTATAAAGGGAAAAAAGTTGAGTTTTAACATTTGAGATTTATATTTATATTTTTTATCTGCTAAGCAAGACTGTGCTGAAAATCGGGAGCTAAAAGATATAAACTATGAGTCAAGAGCTGCCTTATTCCGCTTTCCTTAGAATAAATCTTTTTCTCATCCGTTTTGATTGGAAGAATTTCTTAGTGAATTCAACTGCTATTTTTTCATCGTATTTTTTACAAGAGAAGATGTTTATATGAGCCGAATTCCAGAGTTCTGAAAAATGGCCTGTAATTGAGCTTGTCTCGATAAGCTGAACTAAAGAGTAACCACTGGTATGCGGTTTCTCATGTCCGAAGTGCGGTATCAGTGCTTTACCGTATTGTTTCATCTTTATGAGTTTACAGAGTTTATCTGCATAGGATTGAATCTCTTTTTTTGTTGCTATCTTTTTGGGGTTGCAATCATATAGATCTAAAATTAACTCCCAGCCAAAAACTTTCTCTTTCATTTTCTATCTCCTGTTAGCTTTTTTATATAGTTCGGTAACTTAAAAGATGCTAGATGTATTTCAGGGTTGTAGTACTCTGTTTTAATGTTGGTTTTAAGAAATCTCTTTTTAATTACAGTTAAAGACAAAGATTTTATATTTATTTTATCTGATGCAAAGATAAGATTGAAAAAACCGCCTATATATGTTGGTATAGCAACGATATAGGCATCAGTATACTTAAATATTTTGGATAGTCTCTTATAATTGTCTTTTAGCTCTTCTTTTTGGAGGAAAGAAGAGCCGCTCTGTCTTACCATAATGCCGTTATTTTTTAAAATCTTGGATATGTTCCTATAGAAGTTGTTTTTAAAAAGTACCTTTGCGGGCCCGATTGGGTCAGGCGAATCTATTATTGCTATATCATAAATTTTCTTCTTACCCTTTATAAGCCCTGCTCCGTCTGCGATAACCAACTCTAGTCTTTTGCTTTTAAATGCATCTTTACATATTTGGGGCAGATATTCCTTTGTCTGTTCTATAACTTTTTCTTCTATCTCAACCAGTGTAACTTTTTTAACCACCTTATGCTTTAAAACTTCCCTCAATATTCCTCCGTCACCTCCGCCTACTATAATTATATTTTCAGGGCTAGGGTGTGAAAAGAGAGGGATATGAGACATCATTTCGTGGTAGATGAATTCATCCTCTGCTGTTGTCTGGATTGCCCCATCCATTATTAGTGCGGTTCCAAATCTATAAGTTTTTAGAAACTCTATTTTCTGTAAGGATGAATTAGATGAATAGAGTTTTTTTTGAACTTTTAATTTCAGTTCAATATCTGCGTATAGAGTTTCAGATGTCCAGGAGTCTTTCATCAAGGATTCCCCTTTTAAACTCCATAACCTGGATCTCTTCTGCTGAAAACCCCTCTTTTAAAATAGGAACTGCAAGGTAGGGATCTACATCGCCGCAGACAAATATATCAGCTGCTGCATAATTAAATTCCGGCCAGCTATGTACGGAGATATGAGACTCTTTAAGTATTGCAACAGCAGAGATACCATTGTAAGGAGAGAAGGCGTGAGCATAGACATGTAGAAGAGTTGCCTTACATGCTCTTACGGCATTTTTTAATACCTCTTTTGTATTCTCTTCGGAAGCTATGTTTTTTGCACCCCACAATTCTACAATCAGGTGTTTTCCTGCGTAGCTTATAGCACCCTCTTTACAATATACAGATTGTGACTCTTTAACTGTTTGACTCTTCATATTTTTCTCTCAAGTATTTAATTTTAATAATCATATATGATAGGAACAGTTTTAAGTATAGTCAATAATTTATTTCATTTCTTAAACATTTTTTAAACATCTTCAAGTTGCTTTATTGGTCAGTCTCTATTATAATAGAGATGCATAAAACCAGTTATGTTTTAGAGATTGTTAAAAAAGGAGGCAGCAGCAGTGAAAAATATTCTGGTTGTAGACGATGATGCAGATCTAAGAACTGTTGTTAAGATGAGGCTTGAAATAGAAGGTTACAATGTTAATACAGCATCTGACGGCAAGGAGTGTCTTAAGGCAGTCGCAGAAGGGAAGCCGGATTTAATATTGCTGGATATGACAATGCCTGTTATGGATGGATATACTGCGTTGAATAAATTAAAAGAGCAGCCTGAGAGTGCAGATATTCCTGTAATTATTTTCTCAATAAAAGAGAAGATGAAAATGGAAGGTCTCTTTATGGGTGATAATGTTGCCTGTTATATTGAGAAACCATTTGAGACAGAAGAGCTTATCGGTAAAGTTAAGGCTATTTTGGGAGAATAGTTTGACTTTTCTTTTCTCTTATGTACAATATTCCTTTATTTAGATTTAGGAGAGAGTTATGAAATTAAAATTAGGTATTCCAAAGGGTAGTTTACAAGAGAAGACAGTTCAGATTTTTAAAAAGGCTGGTTTTAATATAGCTTTAACTTCAAGGTCCTATTTTCCTTCGGTAGATGATCCAGAACTTGAACTCGTAATGTTAAGAGCTCAGGAGATATCTTACTATGTTGAAGCTGGTGTACTTGATGCCGGTCTGACTGGTGAGGATTGGATACGTGAGAATAACTCCAAGGTTGTGCGGGTAGCTGAACTTATATATGCAAAACAACAGATGGTACCGGTGAAATGGGTTTTGGCTGTAAGGGAAGATTCTAAAATAAAGAGTGTTAGAGGTCTTGAAGGTAAACGTATTGCTACGGAGTCTTGTTAACGTTACTAAGAAATATCTTAAGCATAATAAGGTTAAGGCTGATGTTGAATTTAGCTGGGGTGCAACGGAGGTAAAGGTTGCAACTGGTTTAGTAGATGCTATAGTTGAACTTACCGAGACCGGCCAGAGCCTAAGAAAGAACAATCTCAAGGTAATTGATACGATATGCGGTTCGACTACAAAGTTTATCGCCAACAAAAAAAGCTGGAAGAATTCCTGGAAAAAGAATAAGATAGACAGCCTCGTGCTTCTTTTAAGCGGAGCATTGGAAGCGGAATCTAAGGTTGGCCTTAAGATGAATGCAAGGAAGAACAACCTTAAGAAGATTCTCGATATATTACCCGCTATGCGCAGACCTACTATATCATCGCTTACAGAAGATGGCTGGTTTGCGATTGAGACTATAGTAGATGAAAAAATAGTGAGAGAGCTGATACCGGAATTAAAGCTTTTCGGGGCTGAGGCCGTTATAGAGTATCCTTTAAACAAAGTAATATTTTGATATGTTTTTGATTTGGAATTTATCTATGGAGGTATGATATGCCTTGCGGCAGAAAGAGAAAAACAAGAAGTATAAAAACGCATAAAAGAAAAAAAAGATTAAAGAGAGATAGACATAAGAAAAAGAAAAGGTAGTCTTTAACTACAATGAGAAAATTTCTTCTTCTTCCACTTATCCTAATTGCTCTGAGTGCTTCCTCAAGTGAGGGCTATAACTCCGGAACATCCTCTTCAGCCTATGCTCATTTTATGATGGCTGTTGTCTATGAAGATAGAGGGAGTTTAGAGGATGCTTACGCTGAATATCTCCGGGTTTTAGAGTATGACCATGAGAACCCGACGATATATATCAAGCTTGCCTTGATAGACTTGAAAAACAACAGGATAGAAAAATCGGTTGCTAATCTAAACAAAGCAGGAGATTATGCCTCTAGTGATATAAGGATCCACTTCGTCTTAGCTTTGATCTACAGTTCAATAGGAAAATATGATAAAGCAGCAGGAGAGTATGAGAAGATAGTTACAATAGACCCGCATGATATCATGGCTTTGGCATCTCTTGCAGATATGTATTTACTTCAGAAGAGAGTAGATGATGCCACAGCTGCTTATGAGAGACTGCTGGAAGAAGAGGTTGATATTCCTGCTCTGCGCTTCAACCTTGGAATACTCTATTCTAAGAACGGAGAGATAGGTAAGGCTATAGGGCAGATGGAGAAAGTTGTTGAGCTTGACCCCGGTTTTTTACAGGCCTATGTTACTCTGGGTGTTTTTTATGAGATGGATAATAATTTCAATAAAGCTATAGAGTGGTATCAGCGAGGTTTAAATATAAAACCGAAAGATTTAAAGCTTTTGAAAATTCTTGCCCAGGCTTACTATAAGGCTGGAGATATAGAGAGAGCAGAGACTACATACAAAGATTTAATTCAGGAATTTCCTCAAGAGAGAGGCATCTATCTTGATATTGCGTACTTTTATATAAAAAATGCGGATTACAAATCGGCAGAGGAAGCGCTGGAAAAAGCAGAGCAAGAGAACTTCAATATATCTGAAGTATATTTTTTAAAAGGTTTTCTTTTTTTTAAGCTTAAAAAGAATGGTAAGGCAATAGATTTTTTCAAGAAATCTCTCGAGCTGAGACCAAAGAATGCAGAAGCCTATTTTTTCCTCGGCGCTGCTTATGAAGAGATGGATAGATGGGATCTAGCGGTATCTAGTCTAAAAAAGGCAATAGAGGTAGATTCAAAGCATGCAGATGCTTTGAATTACCTGGGTTATATGTATGCCGAAGATGGTAAGAGCCTTGAAGAGGCTAAACTGTTGATAAAAAAAGCGCTTGAAATAGAGCCTGATAATGGAGCCTATCTTGATAGCATGGGTTGGGTCTATTATAAACTGGGTAATTACGACAGAGCTTTGGAGTTTCTTGAAAGAGCTATAGAAATGAAAAAAGATGACTCTGTAGTTATAGAGCATCTTGGGGATATCTATTTTAAAAAAGGCATGCTTGAGAGAGCTTTATCGCAGTGGCAGCATGCATTTCAGCTTAGTCCCGAACAAGAAGGGCTGGTTGAAAAGATAGAGAAAGTGAGAGATAAGATTGGTCAATAAAAAAGTAGATCTGGAATTTTTAAAACAGAAAGCTTTGGATATACGCTGCAGTATTCTTACCATGCTAGAAGAGGCTGGTTCAGGCCATACAGGAGGTTCTCTATCTTTAGTTGAGATTTTAGTTTCGCTTTATTATTGCAGGTTAAATCATGATCCTAAGAATCCTTCATGGGTTCAGAGAGATAGATTTATTCTTTCCAAGGGGCATGGTTGCCCTGCTCTATATGCTGTTTTGGCTGATTTCGGTTATTTTCCCAAGGCTGAGCTTATGACATTGAGAAAGTACGGTTCTCGTCTTCAAGGCCATCCTGAAAAGGGTCTTGCAGGTATAGAGGCTTCAACCGGCTCTCTGGGGCAGGGGCTCTCCATCTCAATAGGTATGGCTCTATCTGCAAGACTTGATGACAGAGAGAATAGAATTTACTGTGTACTTGGTGATGGAGAGACGAATGAAGGCCAAGTCTGGGAGTCTGCTATGACGGCTGCTCACTACAAACTGGATAATATAATAGCGATAGTGGATTATAACAAATTACAGATAGATGGTCCGGTCTCTGAGGTTAAAAATTTAGAGCCATTCGAAGAGAAGTGGCGCTCTTTTGGTTGGAAGGTAAAAAGGTGTAATGGTCATGACTTCCAGGAATTGCTTGATGCTTTAGATTGGGCGGATAGTATTAAGGAATATCCGGCTGTTATTATTGCAGATACTGTTAAAGGTAAAGGTGTCTCATTCATGGAGAATGATAATCGGTGGCATGGAGTTGCTCCTGTTAAGGAAGATCTAGAGAAAGCTCTTAAGGAGTTGAAGGATAGATGAAGCCTACTAGAGATGGATTTGGAGAAGCATTACTAGAGCTGGGTAAGAGAGAAGAGAGGATAGTTGTACTCTCAGCTGACCTGACAGAGTCGGTTAGGGCGGGTGCGTTTAAAGCGAGATTTCCAGAAAGGTTTTTCAGTTTTGGTATATCTGAGCAGGATATGATTTCTGCTGCAGCCGGGTTTGCTCTGGAAGGCAAGATCCCTTTTGCAGCTACATTTGGGGTCTTTGCATCAGGAAGAGCTTGGGATCAGATAAGGACTTCAATTGCTTACATGAATCTTAATGTAAATATCGTTGGTTCTCATGGAGGGATTACAGTAGGCCCGGATGGTGCGACTCATCAGGCTTTAGAAGAGTATACGCTTATGAGGGTCTTGCCTAATATGTGCGTAATCGTGCCTTGTGATTTTTATGAAGCCAAAAAAGCGACAGAGGCAGCTGCTTTTTATCCCGGGCCGGTATATTTAAGACTCACTAGGAATAGAGTGCCTTTTCTAACCTCTGAAAATGATGATTTCCAGATAGGTAAAGCCCGGGTATTTAGGGAAGGAAGTGATGTTACCATAGTAGCATCGGGTCAGATGGTACATCTCTCACTTAAGGCTGCCGATATTTTAAAAGAGGAAGGAATCTCTGCCGGTGTTATAAACCTCCATACTATAAAACCGTTAGACAGAGATACGATTTTAAAAGCTGCCCGGGAGACGGGGGCTATACTTACAGTTGAAGAGCATCAGATTTTCGGAGGAATGGGCTCTGCAATTGCTAAGTTTATCTCTGAAAACAACCCTGTTCTTATTAAACTTTTGGGTATAAGAGATCGTTTCGGAAGAAGCGGTGAATCAGATATTCTGCTTGAAGCTTTTGGTTTAACCTCTAAGTGTATAATTAAAGAAGCAAAAGAGCTTATTAAAAAGAAACAGAGTTGATAGTTTTTAATACACCTGCCAAATTAAATCTTTTTCTTGATATACTCTCTAAAAGGAAAGACGGTTACCATAATATCATCAGTTTGATGGTCAAAGTAGATCTCTATGATGTTTTAAGTGTTGGAGTTTTAAGAGAAGATAGAGTATCTCTATCTGTTAAAGGAGATGCTCCGGAAGGAGCTGAAAACAGCTGTTATAGGGCAGCTAAGATCATAAAAGATAGATACTGCATTAAAGAGGGCCTTCAGATAAAACTGGAGAAAAGAATACCTTCAGAGTCAGGTTTAGGCGGTGCAAGCTCAAATGCTGCCTATGTACTGAGAGCTGCCAGAGAGATATTTGATATAGATATTAGTAAAGAAGAGTTGATGAAACTGGGAGCAGCTATCGGTTCCGACGTCCCTTTTTTTGTGAATGATTCTGCTTGGGCAGTAGTTGAAGGTAAAGGTGAACGTGTACGTTCAATTGATACACCGCTTGTTTTCTCTGCTGTTTTAATCTTACCTCAGTTTGGCAATAAGACGGAAGATTTATACCGAAAATGGAAACCTTCCTTGACAGAGTCTGGTTGTTGGGATAAAATTGAACTTTGCAGCGCAGATGATGTTGAAATGAATTTTTTGAAGAAATATTCTTACAATGTTTTTGAGAAATTAAAAAGTAGTGCCATGCTGTTCTCCCTCAGAGAAGATATTAAAAAATTTGATGTTGATTTAGTCAGGATGACTGGTACTGGTTCTGCAATTTACGCAATATCTTCTGATATAGATAAATTAAATTCTCTAAAGAACCATTGTGGCTCTTTGGGATATAATACTTTTTTAGTTAGGTCATTAGACTAAGGAGGTGCCCGTTTTGGAGATTACAGAGGTAAGAGTGTTTCCCAGGGTGAAAGGCAACAGGAAACTGAAGGCTTATGTAACTATTACCTTCGATGACTCTTTCGTCGTTCGCAATATTAAGGTTATCGATGGCAATAAAGGTCTTTTTGTTGCTATGCCTTCCAGAAAGGTTCAGAAACCATGTCTTAGGTGCAGGAGGAGTAACAGCATAGCGGCGAGATTCTGCAATTATTGCGGTGTCGCTCTTGAGTCATCCAGATATCCTGATTCTCATGATAGACAGCAGGAGACCAAAGATATTGCACATCCGATCAACCAGGAATTTCGTGCTTACATCGAAGGGAAGGTTCTGGAGGCATATGAAAAGGAGATGCAAAATCCGAGCTATCAGAGCGAAGAAGAGCATAATCTGGAAGGAGATTCTACAGATATAACTCTTTAAAATTTCGGTATTTGGGGAATAGTGTAATGGTAGCACAACGGCTTTTGGAGCCGTCTGTGGAGGTTCGAGCCCTCCTTCCCCAGTATTTAGTTAAATGTAATCCTTTATGAAAAGTATTTGCGGGCTAATATTGGCTGCAGGTAAAGGGACCAGACTTAAATCATCCCTGCCTAAATATCGTCATAAGATAGCAGGATGGTCTCTACTCAGGCATTCCATAGAGAATTTAAGAGGGGCAGGAATAGATGATATCTATGTTTTGGCTGGATTCGGAGAGAGTGAGTTCATAGATAAAAATTTTTCCGTTAGTACTATAGAACAGAAAAGAAGGACGGGGACGGCAGATGCATTACTTATAGCTCTGAAGAATATTCCTAAAAAATATAAGACTATAGTTCTTCTCTATGTAGATGTTGTATTATTGAAAGCTAAGACAATCAAGAGTCTTCTATCTAAGCATAATAGAGATAACTCCGATATAACGCTCCTCACTATGGAGCTGGATGTGCCCAAAGGCTATGGAAGGGTACTTAGTAATGAGAGCGGTAATATGGTTGCTGTAAAAGAAGAGGATCTGCTCAATAAATCTGAGAAGAAGATAAAAGAAGTCAATGTAGGGGTCTATATCTTTAAAAGAAAAAATAGTTTAGAGAGAGATCTCTGTAGTATTAAGCCTAAAGGAGATAAAAAAGAGAAGTATCTGACTGAGATTTTTCCTATATATAACAAGAGAGGTCTGAAGGTTCTGGCTTTAAAGCTAAAAGATATAAACGAAGGGCTGGGTATCAACAGCAGGAGAGAGCTGGTAGAGGCTAACAAAATTCTTTACAGAAGAAACGCTGATGAGCATATATTGAAAGGGGTGAGTATATTGTCCCCAGAGAATACCTTTATAGAGAGAGATGTGGCCATAGGGCGTGATACGGTTATATATCCTTTTGCTTACATAGGTTTTGGGGTTCGGATAGGAGAGAACTGTATTATAGGACCATCTTGCAGAATAAAGGGAGGCAGCAGGATAGGGAATAATGTTAAGGTAGAAAATTTTGCTGAAATATCACATTCCGAGATAGACAATAATTCTAAGATAAAACATTTTTCTTACATAGGAGATGCTTCTGTCGGCAAGAGTGTCAATATAGGGGCCGGAACTGTAATTGCGAATTACGACGGCAGAAGAAAGAATAAGACAGTCATAAAAGATAATGCTTTTATAGGCAGCAATACGACATTAGTAGCTCCTGTTGAAATAGGCAAGGGTGTCATAACGGGGGCGGGTTCGGTTGTAACGAAGAATAGTAAGATAGCCGATAATAGTGTAATTGTGGGGGTTCCTGCTAAAATTTTAAGGAGGAGAAGAGATGGATAGATTAACAGTCTTTAGCGGTAATGCTAATCCTGAGCTGGCAAAGAATATATCCAGTTATCTGGGTGTTGAATTAGGAGATTCTATAGTCTCTAGGTTTAACGATGGTGAGATCAGAATTAAGATTAAACATAATGTTAGGGGTAACGATATATTTGTAATTCAGCCGATATGCTCTCCGTCAAATGACAATTTAATGGAACTACTTATTATTATTGATGCTTTAAAGAGGGCATCGGCAGGTAGAATTACTGCGGTAATACCTTATTTCGGTTATGCCAGGCAGGATAGAAAAGATCAACCCCGCGTGCCTATAACGGCAAAGCTTGTTGCCAACCTCATAACTGTGTCCGGTGCCGATAGAGTTCTTACGATGGATTTACATGCCGGGCAGATCCAAGGTTTTTTTGATATCCCCCTAGACCATCTTCTATCTGTTAAAATCTTTGTTGAGTATATAAAAAAGAAGATAGACTGTTCTAATCTAGTTGTTGTATCTCCTGATGTCGGAGGCATTAAGATGGCCAGAGCCTATGCTAAGAAGCTTGGCCTACCTCTTGCTATAGTAGATAAGCGCAGGATAAGCGCTGAAGAGACAGAGGCGATGAATATTCTTGGTGAAATAGAAGGTAAGGATGTCTGTATAGTCGATGATATAGTTGCAACAGCTGGCTCTCTTATCGAGGCTATAGAAGCTCTTAAAAGTAAGGGGGCAAAGCATGTCTATGCTGCAATAAGTCATCCAGTGCTTTCTGGTCCTGCTATAGATAGACTTCAAAATTCTTCAATAAGTAAACTCTTTGTGACAGATACCGTTCCTTTAAACGAAGATAAGCTTATTGATAAAATAGAGGTTCTCTCGGTTGCATCTCTTTTAGGGGAAGCAATCAAGAGAATACATGAAGAGGCTTCAATAAGCGTGCTGTTTGATTAATTAAACCCTTGCAAAAATCATATTATTTGTGATATATAGGAGGGCACGATTTTTTTATTTTATAGAGGAGGTTAATAATGGAAAAATTAAGAATTGAAGTAAAAAAAAGAGATGGAATAGGTAAAAAGTATGTTAAAGGTATCAGAAAGAATGGCCTTATACCAGCAATATTGTACAAGAAGGGGTTAGCTATGCCTCTAGAGCTGAAAGAGACTGATTTAATACACCTTTTTCATGAGGCGCACTCTGAGAATTTAGTAGCCGAGCTCTGTATTCTATCTGGTAAAGATAAAGAGGTTAAGACTGCTATACTCAAAGATGTAGAGCATGACGTTATAAAAGGAAGTATTATACATGTTGATTTTCAGGAGATATCCCTTGATGAGGTTATTAAGATTAAAGTGCCTGTTGAGGTCAAAGGTGAACCTGTAGGAGTTAAGGAGGATGGCGGAATCTTAGATCACCTTCTCTGGGAGGTAGAGATAGAGTGTAAAGCGGCCAAAGTTCCTTCTAAGATAGAGGTCAGGGTCGATGACTTAAATATAGGCGATGCAATCCATCTTGCTGATTTAGAATTTCCTCAAGGAGTTAAGGCGATAGGAGATTCAGAACAGGTTGTAGCACATGTTGTTGCACCTAGAGAGATAATTATTGAAGAAGAGGTTGAGAGCGATATTGCAGCAGAGCCTGAAGTAATAGGCGAGAAGAAAGAAGAGTCGGAAGAGGCAGGGAAAGAAGATTTTAAAAAAGAAGAGAGAACAGAATAATATAAAGTCATGCTTTTAATCTCTGGGCTTGGCAATCCTGGGTTGGAGTATAAAGATACTCTGCATAATCTTGGTTTTATGGTTCTGGATGAGTTGGCAGCCAGGCATGGTTTAAAATTCAGAAAGAGCAAGTGCGGAGCCAAGCTAACCATTATGGCCCAACCTCATTGCGGAGAAGAGGAGAGTCGGTTGAAGTCCAAATCCAGCATCTTAAAGAGTATTTTGAGATTTAGAAGAGTAGAATCTCAGACAAGAATAGTTTTGGCTAAGCCTCATACGTATATGAATCTAAGCGGCAAATCAATAGCATGCCTTAAAGATAGATATGGCATTAAAAGTAGCAATATAGTTGTTGTATCTGACGATTTGAATTTAGAGCGAGGTCAGATAAAGATCAGAACAAAAGGTAGTTCTGGAGGGCATAAGGGGCTGCAGTCTGTAATTAATGAGATTGGAACCGAGAATTTCCCCCGTTTTAGGATAGGCATTGGAGAGTCCTTTAAAAGAGAGAGATCAGAAGATTATCTCTTAAGCCGAATAGCTGAAGAAGAGAAGCTGGAGTATGCTGATATAGTGTGCAATGCTGCCGGTGCCATTGAGTTTTATCTTAAAGAGGGTATAGAGAAAACAATGTCAATCTATAATTTTAGAAACACAATTTGATGGTTGCTAAGAATTTGCTTATATGTTAATATTATCAGCCAAAAGGAGAAAATATTTGATGAAAAAATATGAGATAATGCTTATTTTAAATCCGGATATGAGTGATACGGATATAGATTCTCAGATGAGCAAGATTAAAGATTCTGTAGTCAAATTAAAAGGTAAAGTTGTTCAGTTTGATATCTGGCAGAGGAGACAGCTTGCATATCCTATAGAAAAGTTTCAAGAAGGAGTCTATCTGCTGGGAGAGTTTGAGATGCCTGAGGAGATAGTGAAAGGTATATCCGGAGAGTGGCAGTTAGACTCAAATATATTAAGGTTTCTGATTTTTAAGAAAGAGAAGGAGGGATAAAATGCCCAGTTTAAATAGAGTATTTTTAATCGGCAATTTAACTCGCGATCCAGAGATTCGCTATACACCTTCAGGTACCTCTGTTGTTAGTTTTGGCTTAGCGGTGAACAGGGTTTTTAAGGCTCAAACAGGTGAGAAGAAAGAGGAGACTTGTTTTGTTAGAGTAGTGACTTTCGGAAAACAGGCTGAATCTTGCAATCAATATCTTGCTAAAGGTAGGCTCGTATTCATAGAAGGTAGATTGCAGTATAGAAATTGGGAGTATGAAGGTAAAAAATATAACGCTTTAGATGTTATAGCTGATAGGGTTCAGTTTTTGACCAGAGCTAAAGAGGATGGAACTGCTTCCTCTGATTTTGAAGAAGGTGTTATTCCTGAAGATATTTCTTCAGAAGAAGCCGGTTCTGCCAGTGAAGGCGAGGTGCCGTTTTGAGAAATACAAAGAGTAAAACAAGTAAAAAGTTCCCATTTAAGAATTTAAAAAGGAAGAAGTATTGTAGATTCTGTGCAAAGAATATTAAAGATATAGATTATAAAGATGTTGAACTCCTGCAAAATTTTCTTACCGATAGAAGCAAGATGAGAACCAGAAACTCTAGCGGTAATTGCGCAAAACATCAGAGGAAAATATCAAACGCTATTAAAAATGCCAGAATGGTGGCTTTATTGCCTTTTGTTACTGAATAATGAAAGTGATTCTATTGAAAGATTATGAAGGTTTAGGTTTAGAGTCTGATTTGGTCAACGTTAAAGATGGTTATGCCCGTAATTTACTAATTCCTCAGGGTATTGCCCGTCAAGCAACTGCTGGAGTTTTTAAGGAGCTGGAACTTAAGTTTGCTGCTGCAGAGAAGAAGAAAGGCAGAGAGACGAAGAGACTGGAAGAGTTAAAAGATAAGTTGTCTGACGTATCGCTTACAATAGGAGTTAAGGCCGGCGAAGAAGAGAGAATATATGGAGCTGTTACAAATATCGATATTGCCAGAGCATTAAAAGATGAGGGGTTTGATATAGATAGACATACGATAGATTTATATGAACCAATAAAGGAATTAGGGGTTTATCAAATATCTATCAATCTACATTCTGATATTATAGCAAAGGTCAAAGTTTGGGTTGTTAAAGAATAATTTAATAATGAGTCCTCGAGAAAAATCAGATTTGCCCGAGCAGCTGCCGCCTCAGAACATTGAAGCCGAGATAGCTGTTTTAGGTTCAATGTTGTTATCTCAAGACGCTATATCCCAGTCTGTTGAGTTATTGGATAAACTTTTTTTTTATAAAGATTCTCATCAGAAGATATTTCAAACTATAGTTGAGCTATATGATACTTCGTTAGCCGTAGATCTCTTGACCCTTTCCGAAGAGCTTAAAAACAGGGATATGTTGGATAATATTGGAGGTCCGGCATATCTGGCTACAATCTCTAATTCTGTTCCCTCGGCTGCCAATATACAGCATTATGCAAGAATAGTCAAAGAGAAGTATGTTTTACGTTCCTTAATTAATAGCTCAACCAAAATAATAAAGAAATGTTATGACCCGGTTGATAATGTAGATAGACTGCTAGATGAGTCAGAGCGTGCTATTTTTGAAATAGTTTCTCATAAGATGGAAGGTAAGATCTCTTCTATAAAAGATCTTATAAAATCCAGCATCACCACGATAGATAATCTTTATCAGCGTCAGAGTAGTATAACAGGGGTGCCGACAGGTTATAATGATTTCGATTCTTTAACAGCTGGTCTTCAAAATTCAGACCTGATTGTTGTAGCCGGAAGACCTTCTATGGGTAAGTCTGCATTTATATGTTGCGTTGCAGAGCATGCAATACTTGAAGAGAAAATTCCTGTTGCAATATTCAGTTTAGAGATGTCGAAAGAACAGCTAGTGCATAGAATACTCTGTTCTCATGCCCGTGTTAACGCACATCAGGTTAGACGCGGGTTCTTAAGACCTGAAGATTGGCCTAAGCTTACATCTGCTGCAGGTAAGCTTGCAGAAGCACCTCTATTTATAGATGATACTGCAGGCTCCAGTGTTTTAGAGTTAAGGGCAAAAGCAAGAAGATTAAAGGCTCGCCATGATATAAAGCTCATAATAGTAGACTACATGCAGCTTATGCGCAGCAGCTATCGTTCTGAGAGCAGGCAGCAGGAGATATCTGAAATATCACGCAGTCTTAAAGATTTAGCAAAAGAATTAGGAGTTCCTCTTATTGCTGTGAGTCAGCTTTCGCGTGCGGCTGAGATGAGACAGGATAAGAGACCGCAACTTTCTGATTTAAGGGAGTCCGGAGCAATAGAACAGGATGCTGATTTAGTTGTTTTACTTTTCAGGGAAGAATATTATTCTCCTTCTGGAGAAGAGAATAAAGGTGTTGCGGATCTCATTATTGCCAAGCAGAGAAACGGTCCTGTAGATACTGTCAAGCTTGCGTTTATTAAAGAATATACCAGGTTTGAGAACCTTTATAAAATGGAGGTTAATTTAAGTTGAAAGTAACAAAACTTAGTCTATCTTTTTTCTCGTTTTTGTTTTTAATTTCTGTATCCTGGGCTCAAGATATGCCCAATATCTTAGATCTCCAGGTTGTTGGAAACAAGAATATTAGCGAATCTGCTATAATAGCTAAAATTAAAGTTAGGCCTAACCAGCTCTTCTCTCAGCAGATGATAGATGAAGATATAAAACGGCTCTATGCTACAGGGTTTTTTACTGATGTTGTTGTTGATGCGAAAGAAGAGACTGATGGCATCATTATCATATTCTATGTGAAAGAAGCACCGTATGTTGATGGAGTTATCTTTAAGGGAAATCGTATCTTTAGAGATGATAAACTGGAGAGATTGGTTAAGACTACTGGGGGGCAGTTTTTTGACAAATGGCAGCTGAAGACAGATATGGAGGAGATCAAGTTAAAGTATCAAGAGAAAGGCTTTGCAAACGTAGCTGTAGATTATGATTTAGAGATTGATCAGAATAGTGATAAGACTACGGTGGTAATTAATATTGATGAAGGGGGAAGAGTAAGGATAAGAAAGATTGAGTTGGTTGGAGTAGAGGCTTTCAAAAAGAAGAGAATTCTTAAACTTTTGAGGACAAGAACAAAGACTTGGTTTAGATCCGGCGCTTACAAAGAAGAGGTTTTCAAGGAAGATCTGTCCAGGATAGAGGATTTTTATAAAAGAGACGGGTATCTTGATGTAGAGGTGAGCGGCGATTCGAGCTTCGATAAAAAAGGAAAGATGATTTTAACAATAAAGGTTGATGAGGGAAAACAGTATAAAGTTGGAGAAGTGTCTCTGGAGGGTAATAATGTTTTTCCTTTAAATGAAGTTGAAAGTATTCTAAAGCTCGATAGGGATAGTGTGTTTAGTTATGACTCTTTGAAGCTTGATACTCAGAAGCTGCAGGATTTTTATTTTAACAAAGGTTATATCAAGGCTCAGATTGAAACGGTACCGGTGATTAATTCAGAGACTGGGTTTGTGGATATAAAATACTCTGTAGTAGAAAACGAAATACATTATTTAGACAGGATAGATATAAAGGGTAATGTTAAGACTAAAGATGTTGTAATACGGAGAGAGTTAAGGATGTATCCAGGTGAGAAATTTGATGGCAGCAAGATAAAGAGATCTAGGCAGAGACTTGAAAATCTGGGTTATTTTGAAGAGATAGATTTCGACATTTTTCCGACTGATGAGGAGAACAAGGAAGATTTATTGGTACGTGTAAAAGAGTCTAAAACAGGAGAGTTTAGTTTTGGCGCCGGATATAGTTCTGTTGATGAGTTTATAGGTTTTGTCGAATTGAGTCAGAGGAATTTTGACATATCCAATCCTCCAACGTTTACTGGAGGAGGTCAGAGAATTACGCTACGCACTGAGATGGGTACAACCAGGAATGATTATGAGTTGAGCTTTACAGAACCCTGGATATTCGGTTATCCTTATCTTTTTGGTTTTGATATCTACCAGCATTCGAGAGAACGGGAGAGTGATATCGGTTATGATTGGGATGAGGAGCGACAGGGTATATCTTTAAGGCTAGGCAAGGAGATATCGGAGCATAATAGCCTCTACCTGAGAACGCGATTTGATAAGGTGGATATATCTAATGTTGCTGCAGATGTTTCAAATGCTCTTAAGAATGAGGCCGGAGAGAAGAATATCTATGCTATTAAACTTACCTTCGCTAGAGACAAAAGGGATAATATTTTCGATCCCACAAAAGGATATTATTTTAGCAGTAGCCTTGAAAATGCAGGTGGTTTTATGAGTGGAGATGTAGATTTTTTACGTCAGACGAATCAATTTAGCTGTTACTATTCAATACGTGAAAAATGGGTTTTAAATTTTAGGCTCAATTCTGGTATAATAGATACTCAGGGCGATACATCTTCCGTGCCTCTCTATGAGAGATTATTTGCAGGAGGGGCTTATAGTATTAGAGGATATGATGAGAGAAGCGTAGGGCCTAAGGATACGGTTAAGACGAGTGATCCTATTGGAGGCGAAGCGCTCTTAATAGGAAATATCGAATTGACAGTTCCTATTTATGAAAATATAAAAGGTGCTTTCTTTTACGACGTTGGTAATGTTTGGGAGAAGAAGAGTGATTTTGCTTCAGATGGGTATAAATCTTCAGTTGGTTGTGGTCTAAGATTGAATACTCCCATTGGACCTATAAAGTTGGATTATGGTTATCCTTTGGATTCGGATGAGAATGATTCTGATAGTGGAAAAGTCCATTTTAGTATGGGACACAAATTTTAAAAGGAGAAAAACAATATGAAAAGAATATTTTTTACACTGTTAATATCAGCTATTCTTATCTCTGGTTTTGTTGAAGCTGCTGATAAATTTGCCTGCGTAGATTTGGAACAGGTTTTTAATGAGTATCAAAAAACAAAAGATGAAGAAGCAAAGCTTACAAAGATAGGCGAAGAGAAACAGAAAGATATAGACTCTAAGTTAAAAGAGATAGATAGATTAAAAGAGAAGCTGGATCTACTGTCGGATAAAGAGAAAGAAAAGATAAAGGTTGAATTAAATCAGAAAATGGAAGAACTGAGACAGTTTGACCGTCAGGCAAGAACAGACTTAATGCGTCAAAGAAACGAGATAATAGAGGGGATACTTCAAGAGATAAATAAGGTTATTGAAGATTACGGCAAGTCAAGAAAATATACTATAATGTTTAACTCTAGAGCTCTTCTTTACAAAAATAAAGATTTAGATATTACCCAAGAAGTGATAAAATATTTAAACAAAAAATATAAGTAATTATTAAACCTAAGACAAGGAAGATAAGTGAAGGTAAATTCAGGTTACGATGAGAATGGTTTTCGCCCCCGTCTGGATTTAACGCTGACTCGTATAGCTAAGCTTATAGATGGTGAAGTTATAGGTGATGGCAGCATTATTATTAAAGGGCTATCGGGGATTAAAGAGGCTCAAGAAGGCGATATTACATTTGTAGCCAACCCTAAATATTTTTCGCTTATAAATACAACCAGAGCGTCTGCCGTTATTACCTCGCAAGCTGTTGAAGGCACAGATAAGCCTATAATAAAGACGGAAAATCCTTCTCTTGCTTTTGCCAAGCTGGTTTCTCATTTTGCTCCTGACGAGAACGGAATAAAGCCGGGAGTCCATCCTACTGCAATAATTGGTAAAGATGTAAAGTTAGGGGAGAATGTCTCTATTGGGCCTTATGTGGTAGTATCAGATGGTGCCTTTATCGGAGATAACACTGTTTTACAAGCAGGTGTATATGTAGGAAGCTATAGTAAAATAGGGGCAAGTTGTACAATATATTCTCATGTTGCTGTAAGAGAGCGGGTAACTATAGGCAGCAATGTGATAATACATTCCGGTACAGTAATAGGTAGCGACGGTTTCGGTTATGCCACTGTTAAAGATGTCCATTACAAAATTCCGCAAATAGGCACTGTATTTATAGAGGATGATGTTGAAATAGGAGCAAATGTGACTATTGACAGGGCTCGCTTCGGGAAGACTCATATAAAGAGGGGAACAAAAATCGATAACCTTGTTCAGATTGCCCACAATGTTGAGATAGGCGAAAATTCTATTGTAGTAGCTCAGTCTGGGATATCCGGCAGCACTAATATAGGTAGAGGTGTTATATTGGCGGGGCAATCTGGAGTTGTTGGCCATATCAATATAGGTGATAATGCGCGTGTGGCAGCTCAGGCGGGAGTTACAAAATCAGTTCCAGAAGGTGAGGTAGTGTCGGGCTATCCTGCTAGGCCTCATGGCACGGCAAAGAGAATTAATGCCTGCGTACAGAAGTTACCAGAATTCTATAAATGTATTAAGGGTCTTCAGAAAAAGATTGAGGATTTGGAATCAGAGTTAAGGGAGCTACGGGAAAAGGCGTCTTAAAGTGGAACATCAGCATACTATTTCAAAAGATGCAGCTATCTCGGGGGTAGGTCTTCATACAGATGAGAGAGTTAATTTAAAGATTAAGCCTGGAGAGGTTGATAGCGGAATAACTTTTAGAAGAATAGATATAGAGAGTTCTCCTCTTATACCTGCTCACATCTCGCATGTTCTAGATTTGACTTTAAGTCTTAGGCGTACGTCTATTGGCATTGATAATATAGAGATTCATACAATAGAACATCTTATGGCTTCTTTGGCAGCCTGTAAGATAGATAATGTCTTAGTTGAGATAGATGGTGTTGAGGTTCCAGGTTTAGACGGAAGTGCTCTGCCTTTTATTGAAAAGATAAAAAATGCAGGCATAGTTAAGCAGAATGCAACAAGGAAGACTTATCGACTTAAAGAACCTATTTTAGTTGAAGATGGAGAAGCCTCCCTGATGGCTTTTCCCAGCAATAACTTAAATATCTCTTACCTTCTGAATTATGATCATCCTCAGCTTAAAACCCAATATATAAGACATGTTTTAGATGAGGGAACATTTAAAGATGAGATTGCTCCCAGCAGAACATTCTGTTTAGAGGAAGAGGCTGAAAAATTAACGGAGATGGGCTTAGGTAAGGGTGCTAATTATGACAATACGCTAGTTGTAACTGATTCAGGTGTTATAGAAAATCAATATAGAATAGAAGATGAGCCTGCAAGGCATAAGGTTCTAGATTTAATAGGCGATCTTTATCTCGTAGGTTGTAAGTTGGAGGCTAATATAGTAGGAATAAAGAGCGGCCATCCTTTAAATATAAGGATGGTTAGAAGAATAGAACAGCAGATCAAAAGGTTTCAGCAAGCCGGGATACATAGGGGCGGATTAAAAGAGTTTGAGCTACCTTTGGGGGTGGAAGAGATAAAGCAGATACTTCCTCATAGAGATCCTTTTCTTTTTATAGATAGTATCATAGAGATAGAAGAGGGCAAGCGTGCTGTGGGGATTAAAAAGTTGGCTTTAGACGAGTACTTCTTTAAGGGTCATTTCCCAGGGCGGCCGGTTATGCCGGGAGTGTTAATAGTTGAGGCGATGGCTCAGGTTTCAGGTGTATTGATGTTAATCCAAAAGCAACATAGAGGAAAACTTGCTTTCTTTATGGGTGTTGATAAGGTTAGATTTAGAAGGCCGGTTCTTCCTGGAGATCAATTGTATCTTGAAGCTGAAGTTGGTCGATTAAGGACAAAGACTGGTGAGATGCATGCAAGAGCATTGGTTAACGGCAAGGTCGCGGCTGAAGCATCGCTGCTCTTTGCTTTAATTGAAAAATAGTAAAGATGATTCATCCCACCGTAATTATCAATAGCGGATCAAAGATAGCTTCTGATGTTGAGATAGGCCCTTATACCGTTATTGGTGGCGACGTTGAAATAGCATCAGGTACAAAGATAGCATCTTTTTGCACTATTACAGGCTATACAAAGATTGGAAAAAACAATAATATCTTCTCTAATACTGTTTTAGGAAGTATTCCTCAGGATTTAAAATATAAGGGTGAGAAGAGCAATCTCATTATTGGAGATGGAAATAAAATAAGGGAGTTTGTAACTATGAACCCTGGGACTGGTGAGGGAGGTAAGACCGAGATAGGTAATAATAATCTGATTATGGCTTATGCGCATATTGCACATGATTGTATAATAGGAAACAATGTTATTATAGCCAATGTTGGGACTCTAGCGGGGCATGTTGAGATGGAAGATGGTGCAATACTGGGTGGTCTTGCTGCGATACATCAGTTTGTCAGAGTTGGAAGATTAGCGATCATAGGAGGATGTTCTAAGGTTACTCAAGATATACCGCCTTTCTCTATGTGTGATGGTCATCCTGCCAAATTCAGAGGTTTGAACCTTGAAGGACTTAAAAGAGCAGGATATAGTGTTGAGGAGCGGATGATTTTAAAAAAGGTTTTTAAAGTCCTCTTTCTATCTAAGCACTCTCTATCAAATGCTATAGAGATTGTTTCTAAAGAGTATAAAAGCAGAGAGATAAATTCTCTGCTTGATTTTGTGGCTAAATCAAAAAGAGGTATATGCAGATAGAGAGAGTTGGTCTTATAGCGGGAGGTACAGAGTATCCTCTTTTAGCGGCGAAGCAGGCTAAATTGAAGGGAGTTCAAGTCTATGCTGTTGCTATCAAAGGTTTGACGTTATCTGAGCTTGAGAGAGAAGTGGAAGATTTAATCTGGATAGAACTTGGTCAGTTTAAACCTTTAATAGATTTTTTCAAAAAATATGAGATATCATCTGCTATTATGGCAGGCAATGTTAAAAAAGAAGATCTATTAAAACATTTTAAGCTTGGTCCTCGAGTTTTTGCCATGATGAAAGGTTTTACTAATAAATCAGATATGAATCTACTTGATATAGTTGCTAATGAGCTAAAAAAAGTAGAAATTAAATTGCTAGATGCTAGAACTTTTCTGGATGACTATATTGTCAAGAAGGGTTGTTTGACGCAGAAGCCCCCAACAGATAAAGAATGGGAAGATATTCGTTTTGGTTGGGATTTAGCAAAGGCGGTATCTTCTTTCGATGTCGGTTTAACTGTTGTTGTTAAAGATAGAGTAGCTCTGGCAATTGAGGCTGTTGAGGGAACTAATGAGGCTATTAAGAGGGGGGCAAATCTTGGCGGAGAAGGATTTGTTGTTGTAAAAGTGGCACGGCCTAATCAAGATATGAGATTCGAGCTTCCTGTTGTCGGACTTGATACCATAAAGTTGTTAAAGAAGCTTAAAGCATCTATTCTTGCGATCGAGGCTGATAAGACTCTGTTTTTTGATATCCCTGATTCAATTAAAGAGGCAGATGGAGGCTCTATCTCTATAGTAGCGTTATAGCGATTACATTCCGTTATTTGATAGAAAATATTGCCTCAATCTATTATATTATTCACTATGTTAAGCTCTCAAAAATTGTACGATACTATTGTTGTCGGTGCTGGTCATGCAGGTATTGAAGCTGCTCTGGCATCTGCTCGTATGGGTTCTGAAACACTTCTTTTAACTATGAGCATAGCAAATATTGCCCAGATGTCTTGTAATCCTGCAATAGGAGGGGTAGGCAAGGGTCAGCTTGTCAAGGAGATTGATGCCCTCGGCGGTGAGATGGCAAAAGCTATAGATGAAGCTGGAATACAGTTTAGAATCTTAAATTCTTCAAAAGGTGCAGCAGTTCGCTCTTCCCGGGCTCAGGCAGATAAGGTGAGGTATAGTCTCTATATGAGAAGAGTGCTTGAAGGACAAGATAATTTAGATATAAGAGAAGCTAAAGTAGTAAGCCTTATAGTAAAAGATAAGAGCGTTAAAGGTGTTCTAACGGAAGATTCTGTTGAGTTTAAGGCTAAGACTGTAATTTTGACTCCGGGAACATTCTTAAATGGTTTAATACATATAGGATTGGATAGCTATTTTTCAGGGAGGATGGGTGAAGGGGCAAGCTTAGCGCTCTCTGAAAATCTTAAAGAATTGGGTTTTGAGATAGGAAGATTTAAAACGGGTACACCTGCGAGAATCTATAAAAATTCAATAGATTTTTCTAAGATGCAAGTTCAACATGGCGATTATCCGATACCGTTTTTTTCATTCTGGACTAAAAATAAAGAATTGGAGCAGATTGACTGTTTTCTGACTTATACAAATAAGGCAACTCATGAGATAATCAGGGATAATTTGGATAGATCTCCTCTATATTCAGGCCGTATTAAAGCAACAGGAGTGAGGTATTGCCCGTCTATTGAAGATAAGGTAGTCAAGTTTCCGCATCACGAGCGCCATCTGGTCTTTTTAGAACCTGAAGGTCTTCAGACAGATGAATATTACCCCAACGGAATCTCAAACTCTCTCCCTATAGATCTACAGATTAAAATGGTGAAAACTATTCCAGGTTTAGAGAGGGCTGAGTTTGCAAAGCCGGCATACGGAATAGAACATGATTATATAGATCCGACTCAGTTATATCCGACATTAGAGACAAAGCTGATTAAAAATCTTTACCTTGCCGGGCAGATTAACGGAACTACTGGCTATGAAGAAGCAGCAGCTCAGGGACTTATGGCGGGAGTGAATGCAGCTTTAAGGGTTAAAGGTAAGGCTGATTTTATCCTAGATAGGAGTCAGTCCTATATCGGGGTTTTGATAGACGAGCTTGTTACTAAGGGTACAGATGAGCCTTTCAGGATGATGACTTCCCGGGTTGAATTTAGATTGCTATTGAGGGAGGATAATGCTGTTTTAAGGTTAAGCGAATTTGGTTATAAGTTAGATTTGCTTACCAAGGAGAAGTATAAAGATGTTTTAGGTTTTAAAGATAGAATAGCAGAGGCAGGGGAATATTTGAAAAGGAATAGAATAAGAACTGAAATATTAGGAGAGAAGATGCCTTCGTTAGGAATTTTAAACTCAAGGCAGTCTTTAAACTACGAGAGTTTACTACGGCGGCCTGAAATCGATTTTAATCATATTAAACTATTGGATGATAAGATTGCTGGATTTGATGACAATATTTTAAATCAGATAGAGATAGAGCTAAAATATGAAGGCTATATTAAAAGACAGTTTAAGCAGGTTGAAGAGTTTAGAAAGATTGAGAACATAAAGCTGTCATTTGATTTAAATTATAAGAATATGTCCGGATTGTCATTAGAGGCAAAAGAGAAGTTAAATAAGCTTAAACCTCTGAGTTTAGGGCAGGCATCGCGTATCCCGGGTATTACACCTGCAGCCATTGCGTGCCTTATGGTCTATTTAAAGAAAAATAAATCATGGAAGGAAAAGAATTAGTAAATAAATTAGAGAGTTTTATTTTGGGAGAGAGAGCAGCTGTTTTTGGAACAGCTTTTGTTGAAAGTATAAAATCCGAGTTCAAACTATCACAAGGTGAGATGGAAGGCTTAGATCACGCTATAAGTTTTGGTTTTAAATTATCCAGCGCGGTTTTAGATGGTATTATTGAATACCCTACAAAATTATATTTTCATCACTATAGGATGGTTAATATGTTTTTAGACCAGCTCTCCTTAAAGGTTGTTAGAATAATCGAAAAAGAGGGTTTTAGGGCTCTAGCCATACCGGCTTCACAGATTGTCGATTGGAAGAGACAGACTTCTTATCTATCGCATAAAAAGGTAGCCTATCTATCTGGTTTAGGCTGGATAGGCAGAAACAATCTCTTGGTTCACCCTGAGTTTGGTTCTCAATTGAGGTTTGCTACTGTTTTAACCAGCCTTAAACTGCCTTCTAAAGAGCCTCTAGGATTTGGCTGCGGAGATTGTAGGCTATGTATCTCCTCTTGTCCTGTTGGAGCGATAACAGATGATCCAGAAGACTTTAATCACTTGGCCTGTTATAATAAACTAGATGAGTTTAAAAAGAAGAACTTTGTAGGTCAACATATCTGTGGAATATGTGTTAAGGTATGCAGAGTAAAGGCATAAAACAGAGGGTTAAAATTTTAAAGATTCTAAGTCAATCTGACTTTGTATCAGGTCAGAGTATTGCAGATAGCTGCAATATAAGCAGGATTGCGGTCTGGAAACATATAAACTATCTGAAGAGTAAAGGGCTAAAGATAAATACTTATCTCAATAAGGGATATAGTTTCACCGGATTTGGCGATAGGTTGCTTCCTGAAGTGGTTAGACTCAATCTCCTCAAGAATAATTTTATAAAGGATATTATCTATTTTAATGAGATCGATTCTACCAATAATGCTGCTAAGAGAATACTTAAAGAAGGTTCTCTGGTTATTGCAGAGCAGCAGAAGAAAGGGAGAGGTAGGAATGGAAAGGAGTGGAAGTCTGAGAAGTACAAAGATATTCTTTTCTCTGTTACGGTCTCTCCCAAGATGCCCTATCACTATCTTCCGATTTTTAATATTGTAGGTGCATTATCTATAGCCGGAGCTTTAAATAGGTTGTTTAAGATAGATGCAAAGACCAAATGGCCAAATGATATCTTAATAGGGAATAAGAAAGTAGCTGGGGTGCTGGTCGAATTTATCGCAGAGATTGACTTAATAGATAAGCTTATTTTAGGAGTCGGCATAGATGTAAATTCTAAGCCGAAGATATCTAGAGCCTCTTCAATTTTATCTATTCTGAAGAAAGGCAAATTAGATAGGCTGGAAATTTTAATCGCAGTTGTTAACGAGCTGCATAGTTTTATAAAATTAATTGGAAATAAAAATTTCTCTAAAATCCAGGCTATCTGGAAGAGCTGTTCATTGGATTACGGTAAAGATGTAAAGGTAAAAGAGAATGGAAAAATAATTGTCGGAAAGTCAGATGGAATAGATAGTTATGGCAATTTGATTCTTAGAGAGGGCCGTACTATCTCTATCCTCCATACTGTAAGCTCTCTTAAGATTATATAGTTTGAATCATACCCAATCCACCATGGTTAATTTTTTATAACCTTTATTGACATTGTTTACTTTTTTTATATAATTGTTAACATCAAATATCAATCTTTTCAGTTTTTTGATTAAAAACTATGTATCGAAAGAATTTTTATTTAGCTGGAAGAGGTGTTGGCTTATCTCAGTTAGTATTTTCGCTTTTAGCAACAATAGTAGGTGCTTCGTCAACAATCGGTTTGATGAGCTTTGCCTATGCCGTTGGTCTGCCCGCTGCTCTATGGCTTATATTTCGTTCACTGGGATTATTTTTGCTCTCCTTGTGTTACTCAGGATTTTTTTCAAAAGACGATAACTATACAATTTCAGAATTCCTGGGTAAGAGATACGGTATTGAAGTCAAAAAGATTGCAAGCTGGGCTATATTTCTATCTTGGATTGGGGTTATTGCTGCTCAGATTCTTGCATTAAAAGAACTAATTGGGGTATTTATTCCCGCGGCTCCTTCAGTTCCAACCGTTCTTGTAATAACAATATTTTTAGCAGCATATACTCTAATAGGGGGGCAGAGAGCGGTAATAGTTACAGATAGAGTGCAGCTTTTGCTTTTGATATCGGGACTCTTGGCTATAAATTTTGTTTTTATAAAAAGATTAGGATGTAATTGTATAAATATAGGTTCTGATTATATTAATTTTCCTGTCAATAGTAGATTTTCCATGTCTGAATTATTATACCTCGGCTCTGTATTGATACCTGTATATTTTATAGGTCCGGATATACATTCCAGGATTTTCTGTTCTCGCGATAAGAGAGTTATTAAAAAAGCTCTTAAGATTACAGCTCTGATTCTTTTACCCCTTTCATTATTGATAGTATTTCCTGCTTTAATGCTTCATGGTGCTCCAGTTTTTTCTGGCCCAACCGATGTTTTGAATCTTTTTTTTAATCAGCTTATAGATTTTAGACCTGCTTTTTACCTTTTCTTAGTTGCCTTAATATCTACGCTTCTCTCTTCAGCAGATAGTTGTCTTATGACATCAGCTACCATATTTACACACGATATATTAAACCTACATAGAGATAGAGATGTTCTTTATACCAGGATTACTATATTCTCAATAGCATTGCTGGCATTTGTTTTAAGTTTTTATTTTAAAGATATTATCAGTCTTCTTAAAGCCTCTTATTCAATCTATACATCGGGCGTATTTATTCCTTTCTTATTGATTCCTTTTAAAGATAGATTGAAAATCAAAAATAGAGCTGTTTTTATAAGCATGCTGGTCTCAGGCTCTATCGGGATAGTATCTGTTTTTTCGGGTTTTAAGATTGGAGTAATCTGTTCATATTTAGCCTCAGGAGTTGTTATATGTATTCTCTCTTATCTAAAAAAGTGAATTTAGTCCTTTTTGCGTTAACTCTGATTAAAACTATAGATGCTTCTGAGATAATTAAATTGTCCCCTATAGCTCTTAGAGATGATTTTTCTTTTTTTTCAGGTCCGTCTTTTTCAAGCAGCAAATTAGTTACAAAAGAAGAGGAGAGTTTTCTCTATGGCTCCATAGATGATCTTATTGAGAGCGAATTCAATATCGATATACAGCAGCGCGGTCTGTTTGCTGTGCAATCGGAGCTGAATATCAGGGCCAGTAGTTTTGAGCAGAGCCTTGTTGTTGTTGATGGGGTTAATCTTAGTGATCCTCAGACATCTCATTTCAGTATGGATCTACCGCTCTCTAATTATGATTGGCAGAGTATAAAAGTGTTAAAAGGATCAAGCTCTTCTCTCTATGGTTCTCATGCTATAGGCGGGGTACTTGATATTGAGACTGTTAGCCCGCGGGAGAATAATCTAAGAGTAAGCAGTACTTTTGGGGAGAAGCAGCTGCGTGTTTTTGATATTGCCTTAGATAGGGTTAGTGAGCCATTGAACTATCATCTAAGTATTCAGCAAAGTTCCTCTGCCTCCTACAGGGAAGAGACTGATTTTAGCTCATTCAATATATTCTCTAAGTTTATTTTTAATGAAATATTTGGTTCACCCAAAGTCGTTCTTGCCCATAATAGCAAAAAGTTTGGCGCCAGCTCTTTTTACTCCTCCAGTTATCCTAGAGAAGAGGAGAATATAGATACAGAGCTTTATATTGTTAATTTTGATTTTATTTGGAATAATTTTGCTTTCTCTCCGATTTTATATTTTCGTCGTCATTGGGATAAGTTTATTCTTGATAGAAGTAACCCTGATCTGTTTAAAAACGTCAGCACTAATTATATTAGAGGGATTAAATTACCCTTCAGCTTTGCAATGCTTGATACCGGTATAGACCTATCTCTGGAAGTTAGAGAGGAAGAGATTGACAGCACAAATATGGGTAAGCATTCAAGATCTCTGTTCTCTTTGTCTACGGCAGCATCTAAAGAACTATCGGATAGATTAAGTTGTTTGATAAGTTTTAGAATAGATAATTATAGTGGCCTTGATATTGAGGTAAGTCCGGGGCTCTATCTTGAGTATAGACTAACAGAAGATAAAGGTATCTTTTCGTCTTTTCAGAGAGCGTATCGAGTGCCGAGTTTTACAGAGCTCTATTACTCCAGCCCGGCCAACATTGGAAATCTTAGCTTGTCAGTTGAGGATTCTTTTAGCATAGAATTAGGCTACTTAAAGAAAGGTATCTTATCTTACGGGGCTTCAGTTTTTCGGCGCTTTGATTACAATTTAATTGATTGGGCCAGAAACTCTACTTCTGATGCCTGGAGAGCTCAGAATGTCTCTTATGCTAAAACAGATGGAATCGAAGGCTGGCTCTCTTATGATGATTTTAAATTCTCATATGCTCTGTTTGATGCAGAACATAAGAGCAGAGCATCTTATAGTAAATATATTGCTAATTATCTTCAATATAATTTTAGTGTTTCACAAAAAATAGAAACAGATTATTTCAATATTAACTTAGGTTTAAGCTATCAGGAAAGAGTTAAAAATAGCGGATTTTTTAATTTAGACGTAGTCTTATTTAAAGAGATTATTTTAAAAGGTAATTCCGTTGATCTTTACCTAAAGTTTATGAATTTAACCAATGCTTCGAAGTCTGATATAGGAGGCGTTCCGCTGCCCGGAAGATGGGTCTCAATGGGTATAGCAATGGCATTTTAGCCATTTAAAACTCCAATCTTGAAGCTATTTAGAGTATAATAAACGGATGGCTTGGGATAGATTTTTAGATCAAGATAAGATAATCTCTATACTTAGGTCTTATATAGAGTTAGATCAAGTATCAGGCAGCTTTATATTTTCAGGATTAAAAGGGGTCGGCAAGTTCTCTATCGCTAAAGAGTTCTCTAAATCTGTTAATTGTTTACAAAGTGCTGGAGATAGCTGTTCCGTTTGTCAGAACTGTGTTCAGATAGAGAGAGAATTTCATCCCGACTTTTATATTGTTCGTCCAGCAGAGAAATCCGGTGAGATAACCATTGATATGATAAGAGAGTTGCAGAGGTTCTTGAATCTCTCTCCCGCAAATGCGAGAAAGAAGTTTTTTATAATAGATCAGGCTGAGAAGATGAATATTGAGTCAGCCAATGCATTTCTTAAAAGCCTTGAAGAACCTCCTTTAGATTCTGTTATTATCCTGGTTAGTTCAAGGCCGGGTGCTCTCATTGCTACTATAAAATCCCGCTGTAAAGAGTTGAAATTTAGACCCTTAAGTAAGAAGACTATAGGGATACTGCTGAGAGATAAGTTTGAATTGACTATAGAGGAATCAGCAAGAATATCGGCTCTCTCTGAAGGCGGATTAGATTTCGATTTAGAGGGCATAGATTTAACCGGTATTGAGACAACTTTAAAAGAGTTTTTCCGCTTCCCGCGGTTTAAAGAGAGAGGAGATAAAAACCTTTTGCATCAGCAGAGGGAGAGGTTAAAAGATAAGATTAGAATTCTGATTCTTTATATTAGAGATATTCTGTGTATAGTCAATGAAGTCGATTCTCTATCAGTTTTTCCAAGTTTAGACAATAGAGATAAGGTTATAAATATTGAGTCCAAAGATTTAATTGAAAAAATAGATAAATTGGAGTATCTTTACAGTGCGTTAGGTTCAAACGTAAATCCGGATTTTATCTATAAAGTAGTTAGAAATTTATATAAGGAGGTTGAGCTTAAAAGTGAAATACACAGTTAATGTGCGTTTAAGAGAAGCAGGCAATGCAATAAATGGCTTTTGCGAAGATATCCCTCTCTTAGCCGGAGATATCGTTATTCTTCAGGTAGAGAGAGGCTATGATTACGGTGAGGTTATTTCCGACCCCCATCAGATGAGTAGTGATAAAGATATAAAAGGAGCTTATAAGGTTATAAGAAAAGCAACCAGGGAAGACTTTCTGCAAATAAAAAGAAATGAGAGAAAATCCAGAAGTGCTGTCAGAATATTTGAAAGAAAATTACGCCAACATAAGCTGGAGATGAAACTTGTTGGAGCAGAGTATGCGTTTGACAGGACAAAGATAATTTTCTATTTTACAGCTGAGGAGAGGATAGATTTCCGCTCCCTCGTGCGTGATCTGGCCAAAATATTCAAAACCCGCATAGAGCTTAGACAGATAGGTGTTAGAGATGAAGCTAAGATATTGGGTGGTTACGGTGTTTGCGGCAGACCGCTCTGTTGTGCTTCATTTTTAAAAATGTTTTCTCCTGTCACTGTTAAGTTTGCTAAAGAGCAAAACCTTCCCATGAATCCGAGTAAGATATCCGGTGTCTGCGGGAGGCTGATGTGTTGTTTAGGTTTTGAGAAAAAGTTCTACGATCAGGCACTAAAAACAATGCCTAAGATAGGACAGAAAATAGATTTAGAAGACGGTAAGGCCAAGGTCATAGATGTAAATTATATTACAGGATTTACCAAGGTTGAATGTGAAGACGGAAGGATTAAGAAGATAGACTTTAGAGATAAAAAGCCTGTTTCTAAAAATGAAAAATAAGAAATTCTGCATAACCACTCCGCTCTATTATGTAAATGGAGAGCCTCATATCGGTCACTCCTATACCAATGTAGCAGCAGATGTTTTAGCTCGTTATATGAGGATGAAGGGAGAGAGCGTATATTTTTTGACTGGCACCGATGAGCATGGCCAGAAGATTGAGAGAGCAGCCAAAGAGTCAGGTTCGGATGATGTTAAGGTTTTCTGTGACTCAATAGTAAATAAGTTTATTGACCTCTGGGGTATTTTAAATATATCTTACGATGATTTTATTCGTACAACAGAGTTTCGCCATGAAGAGACGGTCAAGAAAATTCTCGGCTCTCTTTATAAGGAGGGGTATATCTATGAATCAAACTACGAAGGTTGGTATTGCATGCCCTGTGAGACTTTCTGGATAGAGTCTCAGGTTGAGAACAAGCTTTGCCCTGACTGTGGAAGAGAGTTAGAATTTATAACCGAGAAAAACTATTTTTTAAAAATGTCAGAGCATAGAGATTGGCTTAAAAACTACCTGCAAGACAATAAAGGTTTTATCTTGCCTCAGTCACGTTTTAATGAGGTTATCTCTTTTCTTGAAAACCCATTGGCGGATCTATGCATCTCCCGCCCTAAAGAGAGGGTTTCATGGGGAATAGCTATCCCCTTTGATAACGATTATGTTACTTATGTCTGGTTTGAGGCTCTGCTTAACTATATAACAGCCCCAGGTTTTTTAAGAGAAGATGATAATTTCGAGAGTATTTGGCCTGCAGATGTGCAATTTATGGCAAAGGATATTTTGCGTTACCATGCTGTCTATTGGCCGATAATGCTGCATATGTTAGGGTTGGAACTTCCTAAGATGGTATTCTCTCATGGTTGGTGGTTAGTAGAGAAGGAAAAGAGTATTGATAAGATATCTAAATCAAAGGGTAATGTGGTTGATCCCAGGGAGTTGGTCAATAAATATAGCACTGATGCTTTGAGGTATTTTTTACTTAGAGAGGTTCCTTTTGGAATGGATGGGAACTTTTCAGAAAGCAGTTTTATAAAACGGGTCAACTCGGACTTGGCTAATGACTTCGGAAATCTTATTTTCAGAACTTTGAATATGATAGTAAAATATTATGACGGTATTATTCCGAAAAACGAGAGAGCTTTTGATAACTGCGATGAGTCTTTCTCTTCTAAAATTGCGTCAATCTATGAAAAGATTGAAGAGTTCATGAAGAGAGTTGATTATCAGAATGTTTTAGAGACTATATGGGAGTTAATAAGTGCAGCAAATAAATATATCGAGTTAAAAGCCCCCTGGAAGCTTAAAAAAGAAGACCCCGATGAGCTTGCCTATGTTATATATACTCTCTCTGATGTAATAAGGATTGTTTTGGTAGCACTTACTCCTTTTATTCCGGCATCTACTCAGAAGGCATGGTCTTATTTCGGGTATAAGGATAAGGTTGAAGAACATAGTTATTCTGAAATATCATTATGGGGCAAAATCCCTTTTAATCAGATTGTTGAAAAAGGAGAGCCTCTATTTCCCAGGATAGAGGTAGAAAAGTAATAAATGTATCTTGTCGATACTCATTCTCATCTCTGGCATCCGGAGTTTAAATTTGATTTAAAAAGAGTGGTCAATAGAGCTAAAGAAAAGAGTGTTGAATACATAGTTGTATTAGGCGTTGATTTAGATACCTCTCTTAAATCCCTCTCTATTGCAAGAAAGTTCAAGAATATCTATGCTGCTGTAGGGTCTCACCCGCATAATGTAAAATCTTTTAAAGATAGAGATCTGCTGATTTTAAAGAAGCTGCTCAGGAGAAAGAAGGTTGTTGCTTTTGGGGAGATAGGCCTTGATTACTACAGGAAGAGTTCAACTTCTAAGAACCAGATATCAATGTTGGAGAGACTGCTTGGACTATGGCAGGATTTTAACCATCTTCCGCTTGTTATACATAATAGAGATGCTGATGAGGATATATTATCAGTCCTGGATAACATAAAAAGATTTTCGCCTAAGGTTATTATGCATTGTTTCTCCGGAGATATTGATTTTTTAAAAAAGTGTCTAAAGAGAGGTTTCTATATATCCTATGCTACCAATCTGACGTTTAATCGAGATTTAAAAAAACTTATTAAGCATACACCATTGGATAGACTATTGCTTGAGACAGACTCTCCCTATCTTGCGCCTTTAACAAGGAGAGGCGGTAGAAATGAACCTGCATTTTTAAAAGATTCTTTAGATATTGTTTTAAAAGAGAGATCGGTAACTGAAGAAGATCTCAGGCGGTCTCTAGCATTAAATTCTAAGAGGGTGTTCGGTATAGGGAGCATCAAGAGAGAACCCAAGTATCTGTATAGATATAAGGATGGTCTATATATAAACCTTACAAATAGATGCAGCAACAGGTGTTATTTTTGCAGCGGTTTGGTCAGTGATTATTTTGCGGGGCATAATTTAAGACTTAAGAGAGAACCTAAAATAGGCGAGGTTTTAAGGGCTATTGAAAAAGAGAAAGGATTTGATGAAGTTGCTTTTTGCGGCATAGGAGAACCTTTCTTTAAGTTTAGAGAGTTAAAAGAGATAGCTAAGGGTTTAAAAAGCAAGGGTTATAGAGTCCGCGTTATTACTAATGGATGCGGTAATTTAATCTCAAAAAGAAATCTCTTGCCCGAACTTAAAGGCTGTATCGACAGCATATCTATCAGTCTGAATGTCGAGGATAAAGATAAGTATAATTCTTTCTGTAATCCCGATTTTGGAGATGATACTTTTAACAGAGTGATAGATTTTATTAAAGAGTCAAAAAAATATATACCTTGGGTAGAAGTAAGTTTTTTAGATATAGAGGGGTTCTCCCTTGAAAAAGCCAGGAAAATAACTGATGATTTGGGAGTTAAATGCAGAGTAAGGGCCTATAATTTGATTAAAGCCTGATTATTATGGATTTTAAGAAAGGTTTAAAAGATTTTGTCGATGAGTTTGGTTTTTATATCTTTATACTCTTCTCTACATTTGTAATATCTCTCTTTGAAGCAGCTATCCCAAGGAGAATATGTCTTGGTCAGTTATACTCCAAGGCTTTAGCTTTAAAGCAGGTGTGGGAAGAGAGGCTGGCTTTAAACGAAGAGAAGTTTTTAAATTTAGAAACTATTTTTGGTTCTCCGCTTTTTTTGATATTTTTGATATTCGCTTTTATCTCTATGGTTATGTTCTTAATCCAAATTTATAGAGCATTGACTTTAAAACCTCTTATAAAGAGATCCAATTTCTCTCCTTCTCCTCTCTGGAGTTTAAAAGATTTTCTTAAGATATTGGTTTGGGTTATATTCTGGCTTCAGATTTTCTCTGTCTCAGATGAGTTGCTGGGATTTTTTATGAAAATATCGACCGAAAGAGAGTATATAGTCTTTAATCTTTTTAACTCATTTGCTTTAGATGTTACAATATTCGTTCTAATTTTATACTGGCTTAAGAAGTATTTCGGGCAGGGTCTGTCTGCAGTAGGTATAGGGCTTAAAAAGATGCTTTATTCTCTTAAAATAGCACTATCAAGCTATCTTTCTTTTATCCCTCTGCTCTTTATAGTTATGGTTTTAAGTTTGGCATTTTTGGGCAAGTATGAGAAAGCAAGTTCTCCGCAGTTGATATTCTTTTTTCTTCTTTTTGAAAAGAACCCTCTTGTTCTAACTTTGACCTCTCTCTTTGTCATTTTAATCGGGCCTTTTGTTGAAGAACTGTTTTTTAGAGGTCTGCTATACACCGTTTTAAAAAAGTCAATAGGGGGATTACAGGCGCTCGTAATCTCATCTTTATTGTTTGCGTTTCTCCATATGAATATCATAGGTTTTTTTCCCATACTGGCTTTAGCTTTTCTATTTGTATATCTTTATGAGAAGACGGGTTCTCTATGGTGCTCTATATTCGTGCATGTTCTGCATAATGGTTTTATATTGCTATTGATATTTCTCTGGAGGAGATATGTAGGGATATGATGGATTTTAAAGATTTCTACGGTAAGAGTTTTCATATAGAACATTTAAAATGGGATGGAAGCTGTCTTGAGGTTTTAGATCAGAGGCTGCTTCCTGATAAGATATTTTGGGTGAGCGCAAATAACATAGAGGATGTCTTTAATCTAATTAGAAAGATGTATATTAGAGGTGCACCTCTAATAGGGATTGTTGCTGCTTTCGGGGTAGTTCTAAAGATAAAGTCTGACATGCCCAGAGATATTGCAGGGCTAGAGAGGCAGATTGATAGTGCAATAGAGATATTATCTAAATCTCGGCCCACAGCGGTAAATCTACACTGGGCGTTAAGAAGAATTAAAGAAGTTTTCAATAAGAATAGAGATAGAAATTTAATTGAATTGATAGATATTATAGAGAATGATGCACTATCTATATGGAAAGAGGATCTAGAGCAATCTTACAGAATAGGAGATTTAGGTTCTGAGCTAATAGAAGATGAGGATAACGTTCTAACGCATTGTAATGCTGGTGGACTTGCAACAGGGGGCTATGGTACGGCTCTGGCTGTATTCTTCAGCGCTAAAGAGAGAGGAAAGAATTTTTCCGTCTATGTAGATGAGACAAGGCCTCTGCTTCAAGGCGGGAGGTTGACTTGCTGGGAATTAAAAGAGGCAGGTATAGATTATAAATTAATTACCGATAGCATGGCCGGGTTTTTAATGAAAGAGAAGAAGATAGACAAAGTGTTTGTCGGAGCCGACAGAATAGTTAAGAACGGTGATTTTGCCAATAAGATCGGTACTTATTCTTTAGCCAGACTTGCAGGGATACATAAATTACCTTTCTATGTTGTTGCTCCTTCAACCAGTTTCGACTTATCTCTGGATAGAGGAGAGGATATTCCCATTGAAAGAAGAGGTTCTGATGAGGTTCTTAAGATATCCGGGGTTAGAGTTGCGCCTTCCGGTACTAGAGTTGAAAATCCGGCTTTCGATATAACCGAGTCTGAATTTATAACTGCCATAATAACTGAGAAAGGAATAATAGAGAGACCTTTTAAAGAGAGAATCAAGAAGGTGCTAAATGGATGAGGATAGATTGGTAACCTTATTAACTTCATTGTTTAAAGATGATAGAGGTTTAATAGGTATAGGAGATGATGCTGCGGTATTACCATATAAGGAGGGTGAGAATCTTCTCTTTACAACCGATACCATTATTGAAGGCAGACATTTTGTAAAGGATAGATTAAGCCCGTATTATATAGGCCGTAAGGCTATGGCGGTTAATATATCAGATATAGCTGCTATGGGAGGGGAGCCTCTCTATGCGGTGGTCAATCTTGGAATTAAAAGACTGGATAAAAGTTTTGTATCCAACATCTATAAGGGTATTAAGAATATAGCCGAAAGGTATGGCATAAAAATAGTGGGCGGTGATACGGTTAAGAGCAGCTCTCTTTTTTTGGCTGTTGCTATGATAGGCAAGGTTAAGAGTGGTCGTCTATTGACTCGATCCGGGGCTAAGACTGGCGATACTATCTATGTTACAGGTACTATTGGCGGAGCTACCTCTTCTTCTAAGCATTATAAATTTAATCCAAGATTGAAAGAGGCTCAATGGTTGAGTCGTAATTTCAAGATAAATTCTATGATAGATGTAACAGATGGCTTGATTTTAGATCTTAGTAGATTATGCAGGGCTTCTAATAAAGGTGCTATCTTAGATAAAAGATTGATTCCTTTGTCAACAGGAGCAGCCAGCTTTAGCAGTGCAGTCAAAGAGGGGGAAGATTTCGAATTATTGTTTACCGCTTCAAAGAAGAGTAATATTCCAGGCTCTATTCCAGGTTGCGGTCTTAAAGTCAGGTCTATAGGCAATATTATAGGAAAGAGAGATAGAATCCTTATTCAGGAGGCAGGACGGGTGAGAGAGGTTAAAGTAGGGGGTTATGACCATTTCAAGTAAAAAGATTTATACTAATTCTGAGCAGGAGACTTTTAATTTAGGCAAGAA
Source organism: Candidatus Kaelpia imicola (assembly GCA_030765505.1). Classification (NCBI taxonomy): domain Bacteria; kingdom Pseudomonadati; phylum Candidatus Omnitrophota; genus Candidatus Kaelpia; species Candidatus Kaelpia imicola. The sequence goes on from JAVCCL010000020.1 coordinate 50,871, forward strand.
TATGGCGAACTCTATCTCTCCTGGGGTAGTGGTCGGTTTTGAGGGAGAGCTGGGTGCGGGTAAGACCGTTCTTGTAAAAGGTATTCTGGCAGGATTAGGATATGAGCCCAAAAATGTAGTTAGCGCTTCTTTTGTTTTAGCCCAGGAATATAAAGCCAGGTTCCCTGTTGTTCATATGGATCTTTATAGATTGACCAATAAAGCTGAAATATTTGAAATTGATTGGGATGATTACATTTCCAGAGAGAATGTCGTTCTTGTAGAATGGGCGGAAAAAACCAAAGGCGTTTTAATTCTGGATGTTTCGGTAAAGATAGTTCTTCTATCCGAAGATAGGCAGCGGTTAGTAGAGGTTGATACAGATAACGTAAAATTTTTAAAGGAGATAACTTTTTAATTAAGATGTTTATTCTTGGGATAGATGCTTCTTCAGATCGGTTGAATATCGGATTGGGTAAAGATGGCGAGCTGGTCTCCAGCCTATCACTGGAAAATCCTCGTAAGCATACAGCCTTGTTATATAAATATATTAATGCGGTATTAGAGAAGAGAGGGATAGCAGTTGAAGATCTAAGTTGTTTTGCTGCTGTTGTAGGTCCAGGTTCCTTTACTGGAATAAGGATAGCTGTTACAGCAGTTAAGGCTCTTGCTTATGCTTTAGATAAAGACGTGGTGGCTTTAAACTCTTTGGATCTATTAGCCTTGAACGCATCTCCTTTTAAAGGCGATACTGTTGCTTCTTTAATGGACGGCAAGAGAGGCAATATCTATTTTTCTAAGTATAAAAGAAGTGGGGATGGCTTTAAAAGAGTTAGTGAATATGCTCTAATATCTGCAGAAGAAGCTGGAGATAGATTAAAAGATCTGGATATTGTTTTGGGAGATGGAGTTGATATGTTAAGAGAAGTTTATCCTCATATAGAGAATAACTTAAATATTCCAGATAAAGAGAGCTGGTCTATAAAGCCTGAATATATGATAAGTTCAGCTTTTCACAATTGGAATAATGGAGAGAGGGAGAATATATTTGATTTAAAGCCCGTTTATATTTATCCTAAAGAGTGTACGATAAGGAGATAGTATAATTAAAAAAGGTGTAATATGCAGATAGACCTAAGAAATAGAATATCCTCCAGATGCTGGTTAGAGATAGATTTAAATATTTTAAGGTCTAATCTCCTAAATTTAAGAAAGTTTTTAAAATCAGAAGTCGGCATTATTGCTGTTGTAAAGAGTGATGCCTATGAGCATGGAATAAAAGAGGTTGTAGAAACCCTGGCAGATCTGGTCGATATCTTTGCAGTCTCCAGCCTTAATAAAGCCTATGAGATTAAAGAATGCGGCATAGATAAACCCATTCTCTTCCTCTCTAATCCTTTAGGGGCTGATGATCTAAATTTTATAATAGAGAAGGATATAATTCCGGTTATAAATAGCATTGAGTTTTTAGATTCTTTTCAAAGAAGAGCCGTACAGGCTGGTATTAAAATTCCGGTACATATCAAAATTGATACTGGTATGTCTAGATTAGGTGTAGGGTGGGAGGAGAGCAATAGACTGATAAAGGCTCTTCTTAAAGCCAGCCATCTTGATGTTCAAGGCTGCTTTACTCATTTTGCACATGCTGAAGATATAGATTTTACGAGGTTGCAGGCAGAGAGATTTCAACATTCAAGAACTCTTCTTAAGTCCCATGGTTATAATTTTATATCTCATGCGGCCAATAGTTCTGCAACTTTACGCATGCCTTCTCTCTGGTATGATTTTGTAAGACCGGGGCTGATTCTTTATGGGGTATACCCTGATTCTGGAGTAAAAAATAGAATTAGGATAACCCAGGCTATGAGCTTTAAAACCCGCCTTATAGAGATAAAGACTGTAAGAAGGGGGAGTTTTATAGGATATTGCTGTACCTATAAAGCTTCTTTGGATATGAAGATAGGCATTATTCCTGTAGGTTATAATCAGGGTATTCCTTGGAGTTCTTCAAATAGAGGTTCAGTTCTTCTGAGGTCCAAAAGAGTGCCTATTTTAGGTAGAATTTCTATGGATCAGATAATCGTTGATTTAAGGGAGGTCGAAGAGGCTCAGATAGGTGATGAGATTGTAATTACAGGAAAACAGGGGACTGAAGAGATAAGAATTGAAGAGCTGGCTGAGTTATCCAATACAATCCCTTATGAAGTTTTATGTAGTTTGGGCAAAGCTAAAGACAGAGTCTATCTTTAACTTGTTTAATTTATTAAATTATTTTTTTGTTGTCTATAATTTTAGAGCTGTTGTTATTTTTAGATAATAGATTTGCAAAAGGAGGTAGGAATGCGTAGTGATAAAATAAAGAGAGGAGTGGAGCGGGTTCCGCATAGGGCGTTGCTCTATGCAACAGGAGTATCTAAGACTGCCTGGAGAAAACCTTTTATAGGGATGGTTTCAAGTTTTACTGATCTTGTGCCGGGACATGTTAATATGCGTGTTTTAGAGCGTGCAATTGAGCAGGGTGTGTTCTCTGGAGGCGGTGTGGGTTTTTATTTTAGTGTACCCGGTATCTGTGATGGTGTTGCAATGGGGCATAGCGGTATGAGGTATTCTTTACCGTCGCGTGAATTGATAGCAGATATGATCGAGAGCACTGCTAATGCTCATCAGCTTGATGGTCTTGTCTGTCTCACTGATTGCGATAAGATTACTCCGGGTATGCTGATGGCTGTTGCCAGAATTAATATACCTGCGATTATTGTTACGGCCGGGCCCATGCTTGCCGGTAATTATAAAGGTAAGAGGCTCTCTTTAGTCCGTGATACTTTTGAAGCCATAGGTCAATATAGAGCAGGTAATATATCAAGAGATGAACTTACTGAATTAGAGTGCCGTGCTTGTCCTGGAGCTGGTTCATGCCAGGGAATGTATACAGCAAATACAATGGCCTGTTTAACGGAGGCATTAGGAATGAGCCTTCCTCTCTGTGCCACCTCTCCGGCTGTGTCTGCTGAGGCGGTAAGAATTGCAAGAGATAGCGGCGAAAGGGTTGTGGAGCTTGTAAAGAAAGATATAAAGCCAAGAGATATAATGAATAATAAATCGTTTGATAATGCTATAGCAGTTGATATGGCTTTGGGTGGTTCGACAAATACTGTCTTACACCTTAAAGCTGTTGCGCATGAAGCAGGAGTAGAATTATCACTGGATAGGTTTGATCAGATAAGCAAGAAGACTCCTAATATTTGTAAGCTCAGGCCGGCTGGAGATTACATGATGGAGGATCTACATAGAGCAGGGGGTATACCGGCTGTTCTTAAGAGGCTTAAAAAATTAATCAAAAACAATATTACTACCTCAGGTCATATGGTTCATAAAATCTTAGATAATGCAGAGATATTTGATGATGATATTATAAGGTCAACAGATAGAGCCTATTCTAAAGAGGGTGGTATTGCGATATTAAAGGGTAATATTGCTCAAGATGGTGCGGTTGTTAAACAGTCGGCGGTATCTAAGGAAATGCTTAAATTCAAAGGTAAGGCCAGGGTTTTTAATTCTGAAGAGGCTGCAAATAAGGCTATTTTAGACGGTAAGATAAAGAAGGGGTCGGTTGTTGTTATAAGATATGAAGGACCTAAGGGCGGTCCCGGTATGCGTGAGATGCTGGCTCCGACTTCAGCCGTATATGGTATGGGTTTAGCTAATGATGTTGCCTTGATAACTGATGGCAGGTTTTCAGGAGGTACCCGTGGGCCCTGTATCGGACATATCTCTCCAGAGGCCCAAGAAGGGGGTGCTATTGCTTTAATTCAGGAGGGAGATGTTATTAAGGTTGATATTCCTAAAGGAAAGTTAAATCTTTTGATCTCCGAGAAAGAGTTAAAAGAGAGAAAAAAGAGATGGCGTAGTCCAGAGTTAAAAGTAAAAGAGGGCTGGCTCTCCCGCTACGCGAAGCTGGTTAGCTCTGCCAGTACAGGGGCTGTTTTTAAATAAGCTTTTGCAATGATAACTTCTCAGATAGAGAAAATAGATAATTATAGGTGGCGTATACCGAGAGATTATCAGAAAGGTATGAGAGTTCCGGGGATAGTCTACGCCACTGAGGATATGTTTGATAAAGCTATAGACAGTCAGGCCTTTAAGCAGGTTGCCAATGTTGCCCATCTTCCTGGGATAGTTAAATACTCTCTGGCCATGCCCGATATCCACTGGGGTTATGGTTTTCCAATAGGAGGGGTTGCAGCAACCGATCCTGACAATGGCGGTGTTATCTCACCCGGTGGAGTTGGGTATGATATAAACTGCGGCTTAAGGCTTTTACGTTCGGATATAGAGTATAAGGATATTGAAAAAGAGGTTATCAATTTGGTTTCATCTATCTATTCCTCTGTTCCTGCAGGAGTTGGCTCAAAAGGTGATGTCAGATTGTCCAGAAAAGAGGAGAGGAGTCTTTTATTAAAGGGTGCAAGGTGGACTGTTGAGAAAGGATTTGGAGTAAAAGAAGATCTAACATACTGCGAAGAGAATGGTCAGATAGAGGGAGCAGATCCTGATAAAGTAAGCGATAGAGCATATGAGAGAGGTAGAGACCAGTGTGGAACTCTTGGTTCCGGGAATCATTTCTTAGAGATTCAGGTGATAGATGAGATATACGATGAGTATTCTGCTGATAGGTTAGGACTAAAGAGAGGTGCTGTCACAGTAATGATCCATACCGGTTCTCGCGGGTTTGGTTACCAGGTCTGCGATGATTATTTAAAGACCATGGTTAAAGCAGTCAGTAAATACGATATAAGCATTCCAGATAGACAGCTCGCTTCCGCTCCCATTAATTCTAGGGAAGCGAAAGATTATATCGGGGCTATGAGATCTGCTGCTAACTATGCCTGGGCTAATCGGCAATATATTACTTATTTAATAAGGACTGTTTTTGAAAAGGTCTTTGCTCAGAGCTGGGACTCTTTGGGACTCAATTTAGTATATGATGTTGCTCATAATATTGCAAAATTCGAAAAACATATTGTAGATGGAAAGAAGAAAATATTATGTGTTCACAGAAAAGGTGCGACACGTGCATTCGGACCTGATCATCCTGAGATACCGGAAAAATATAAAGATATAGGTCAACCTGTGATTATACCCGGAGATATGGGTACGGCCTCCTATCTTCTGCTTGGAACTGAATCTGCAATGAGAGAGAGTTTTGGTTCAACCTGCCATGGGGCAGGCAGGGTTATGTCCAGAACGGAAGCGATTAAAAAAGGCAGGAATAGATCTATTAGTAAAGAGCTTAAAGATAGAGGAATATTTGTTTTATCTAGAGGCAAGAAGACATTGATTGAAGAGATGCCTGATGCATATAAAGATATAGACCAGGTGGTTGATGTTGTTGTGTCGGCGGGAATATCAAAAAAAGTTTGTAGAATGAGACCGGTTGGTGTTGTTAAAGGGTAGTTAGTTGCGATAAAAACAGGGAGGATATATGTTGGATCCAAAATTTATTCGTGAAAATAGTAATTTAATAAGAGAGTCTTTAAAGAATCGTAATATGGATTTCGATATAAGCAATTTTTTAGATTTAGATGAAAAGAGAAGAGTTTTTATAAAAGAGATAGATGATTTAAGGTCTGAGCATAACAGGGAGAACAAGAAGATTCCGGAATTAAAGAAGAGAGGTGAAAATATTAATGTTAAGTTAGAAGAGTTAAAAAAGCTCTCCGATAAAATAAGTTCTAAAGAACAAGATTTAAAAGATAGGGAAGATAAATTAAAAGTTTTACTTCTGAATATTCCTAATATTCCGCATCAATCTGTTCCTGTTGGCCCTGATGCTTCTTTTAATAAAATAGTTAGAGAATGGGGTGGAGACAAGAAGTTTGATTTTAAGCCTCTAACTCATATTGAATTAGCCGAACATTTAGATATTATTGATTTTTCAAGAGCAGCTAAGATAACAGGATCTAATTTTATTCTATTTAAAGGTTTTGGGGCAAAGCTTGTCAGGGTGTTAATGAATTTTATGTTAGATTTACATACTCAAAAGCATGGCTATTGCGAAGTATGGCCTCCATTATTAGTCAATAGGGATAGTATGATTAGCACAGGTCAACTGCCTAAGTTAGAAGAGGATATGTATAAACTGAACGGCGAAGATTACTTCTTAATTCCTACGGCTGAAGTACCTCTAACCAATATTCACAGAGATGAGATTTTGAATGAAGACGACCTGCCTATCTATTATACGGCTTATACTCCCTGCTTTAGAAAAGAGGCAGGCTCTTACGGTAAAGATACTAAAGGTTTAATTAGAGTACATCAGTTTGATAAGGTCGAGATGGTTAAGTTTACTACCCCTGAATCTTCTTGGGATGAACATGAGAAGTTAACTCAAGATGCGGAAGAGGTTTTACAGCTTCTGGGTTTAAGATATAGAGTTGTTGCACTCTCAACAGGTGATCTATCGTTTGCGGCTTCTAAGTGCTATGATTTAGAAGCTTGGACATCGGGATTAGAGAGGTGGCTTGAGGTCTCAAGCTGCTCTAATTTTACTGATTTTCAGGCCAGGCGGGCTAATATAAAAATGAGAAGAAAGGATGGCTCTTTAACTTATGTACATACTCTCAACGGTTCCGGACTTGCTTTCGCCAGGATTATAATATGCCTTCTAGAGGTTTACCAGCAGAAAGACGGTTCTATCTCTATTCCTGATGTTTTACGTCCTTATATGGAAAAATAGGTAAAATAACATTTTAATAATATTTAAAGATAGATACTTTAGTTTTAGATGTCTTTTCCATTGCATAATCCTCTATTTCTATTACAATTTAACAATAGCTTTTAGTCCGGAGGCGTGGCAGAGCGGACTAATGCGGCGGTCTTGAAAACCGTTGTCCTTTACGGGACCAGGGGTTCAAATCCTCTCGCCTCCGCCATTTCTTGTATTGTGAATGTAATATATTACTGTTAGTGTATAACTTAGGAGGTTAAATCAATGGTTAAGTTTAGTAGCATATCTGAGGCAAAAATAAGTCGAGCTATAGTTAAGGAATTCAACGAATTTTTATCTAATTATATAGAGTCTGATGTCATTATAGTTGGCGGTGGTCCATCTGGATTAATGGCTGGCAAGAGGTTGGCTGAAAATGGTTTTAAAACTCTTTTAATAGAGGCTAACAATTATCTTGGAGGAGGATTCTGGATGGGTGGATTCTTCATGAATACTGTCACTTTCCGTGATCCTTCTCAGAGAATTTTAAAAGAGATTGGGGTTCCTTATAAAGAGGCAGAGGCTGGTCTATTTACTGTAGATGGGCCGCATGTTTGTTCACGCTTGATTGCCAGTGCTTGTGACGCTGGATTAAAAATATTAAATCTTGTCAGGTTTGATGATCTTGTATTAAAGAAGAATAACAAAGTTGGCGGTGTAGTTATAAACTGGGCCGCAGTAGAAAGTCTACCCAAGCAAGTACGTTGTATAGACCCTATTGCAATAGAGTCTAGGTTGGTAATAGATTCTACTGGTCATGATGCATGTGTAGCAAATCAATTGGCAAAACTTGGGTTATTAGAGATGAAAGGTGAAAAATCTATGTGGGTTGAGAAATCTGAGGATTTAATTGTTGAGCAGACCGGCGAAGTTCATCCGGGTTTGATTGTTACAGGTATGGCCGTAGCTTCAGTCTATGGTGTCCCCAGAATGGGGCCTACTTTTGGAGCTATGCTTTATTCTGGAATAAAAGGTGCTGATGAGGCTAAAAGAATTTTGAGTTCTTCTAGTCCTAATATATCGGATAGAGAAGAAATACTGAGCTAATATTCTAAATTTATTTTTATAAGTTTTGATATTTATGATTGAAAATGTTATTTCTATTTAAAAGTGAGAATTTTATTGCTCCAAGATGTCTATGCTTTATCTTAGCCGTTATCCGAAAAAATAGCCACCAGACTTATCTCTGGGCGAATTAAAATCCACTTGCCCAAATCCTCTTTTATGCTATAATTCAAATTTATGCCGAGATAGCTCAGTAGGTAGAGCGCAGGACTGAAAATCCTGGCGTCCCCAGTTCGATTCTGGGTCTCGGCATTTTTTATTTTTTACTCTTTTGTAAACCTCTCTTTATATAATTCAATAACCGTTTTCTTTCTAAAGCTATATAGTATTCAAATTCTTATTTTATAAGTGTTTTTATGTTATAATTCATAACTGTTAAATTATGCCGGGGTAGCTCAGTTGGTAGAGCAGGGCTTTCGTAAAGCTCAGGTCAAGGGTTCGAATCCCTTCTCCGGCTTTTTATTTAGGTTATTTTTGATTAATTTTTGCTTGGAGAGATAATCTCTGTTTTAGAAAGATAGTTCCAGCGCCAGGCTTCTTGGGCGATAGATTTAAGATGAGATATCGAGCCAGGTTGATATTCTATCTTCCAGTCTCTAATTGTCCCTTCTTCACTAAGTTCACCGATTGGAGTATATGGAGAGTTTAAAATATTGCGTAAGTTTTCGTCTTTGATATCAATTGTTAAATTACCTCTTTTTAATAAAGCAGAGCCAATATATTTACCCTGCTCTAGGCTGTCGGGTTCTAATTCCCAGAAATCTATCTTTATAATCCTATAATTATCAAATTTCTCTACTATTGAATGAAGATTTTTCTGTATCTCGATTTTATTTTCAGCTAAGCTTGCTAAAATATTAGCAACTTTGACCCGTTCAGCAGATATTAAGTCTATAAAATTAAGAAGAGCTATATATACTGCTAAAAGGAATGCTATCGACAATATGTTGAATTTTCGTACCATTTACTTTATATTAAATTCATTGTTTGTTCTTGTCAACTTAGATTTTATTTTATAATATCTTAAATCATGCAATATATTGTTGTAATTGACTATAATATGGGTAATCTACACAGCGTATCTAAGGCTTTAGAGAGAGTTGCTGAACCAGAAGGTTTTAGAGTTAAGGTAAGCAATGATAGGGGGGTTATATCTAGAGCTTCTGCGATTGTCTTTCCGGGTGTAGGTGCTTTTGGAAAAGGAATGGAGAATCTTAAAAGTTTTGGCTTAGCGGATGTTCTAAAAGAGAGAGTTAAAGAAAGAGTGCCTTTTCTTGGAATATGCTTAGGGCTTCAGCTTCTTTTTACAGAGAGCGAAGAGCACGGAAGCTTTAAAGGGCTTGATATTTTAGCTGGAGAGGTTATTGGATTCTCTAAAGGGGTTAAGGTTCCTCATATGGGATGGAATAGAGTGGAGCATATAGAGGAGGAGGAAATAAATAAAGGCTCGGGGTTGTTTAGAAATATTTTAGATAGAGATTATTTTTACTTTGTCCATTCCTATTTTGTCTTACCTGATGATAAAGATATTATTATTGCAAAAGTTGATTATGGAAACAGTATTGCTGCAGCTGTAAATAAAGATAATATCTATGGTGTTCAGTTTCATCCCGAGAAAAGCGGAGATTCCGGAATAGCTCTATTTTCAAACTTTGTTGAAATAGTTAAAGGAGGTTGAGATGCTTACGAAGAGAATAATACCCTGTCTTGATGTCAAAGACGGGCGGGTGGTTAAAGGTATCAACTTTGTTAATCTAAAAGACGCTGGAGACCCAGTAGAGCAGGCCAAAGTTTATAATAGTCAAGGTGCAGATGAATTAGTATTTCTTGATATTGCTGCCTCTTTTGAAAATAGAGGTCCTATGCTTGAGGTCATAACAAAAACAGCCGAACAGGTCTTTATCCCTTTGACGGTTGGAGGCGGAGTTAGAAGTATTGATGATATTAGAGAACTTCTTAGAGCCGGAGCCGATAAGGTCTCTATTAATACAGCAGCTGTTAAAGATCCAGGATTAGTTAAGGAGTCAGCCATTGAGTTTGGCAGCCAGTGTGTAGTTGTGGCTATAGATGCTAAAAAAGAGAAAGAGGGTAAATGGGAAGTCTATACCACCGGAGGAAGAACATCGTCTGGGCTGGATGCTATAGGATGGGCGAAGGAGATTGAAGAGTTGGGGGCAGGTGAAATTCTTTTAACCAGCATGGATAGAGACGGGACTAAAGACGGGTATGATTTAGAGTTGACTAAAAGAGTGGTGACTGCGGTTAATATTCCTGTTATTGCCTCAGGAGGTGCTGGTAGTCTTGAACATCTCTATCAGGCGTTTAATGATACAGATTGCGATGCCGTTCTTGCAGCTTCAATATTTCATTATGGTGAATATACAATCAAAGAGGCTAAAAAATATCTCGAAGAGAAGGGGATTTCAATAAGATCTAATTAGAGATACAATTCAATATTGAACTTACTGCCTTAACCACAGCTCCTTTATCTCCCAACTTGATCTTGAAGTCGTTAAGTTTTTCTTTTAAGCTAAAATAATAATCTTCGTTTAGTAATATCTTTTCAAGATGTTTTGTTAGATTTTTGGGTCTTAACTTGTATTGAATAAGTTCAGGCATTGCCTCTTCTTTTAATATTAAATTGACCATTCCAACATGCTTTACTCTAATCATTGGTTTAAGAATCAGATAGTTGATGAGCGATGTTTTGTATATTACAAGGAATGGATTACCTATAATCGCAGCTTCAAGAGTTGCGGTTCCTGAAGCTACTATCCCTAAATGGGAGTGGTATATTGCATTGTAGGTATCATCCGTGATTATTTTGAAAGAATTATTGATATCCTGGTCTAAATATTTTTTTAAGTGTTTTGAAATTAGCAGCAAAGTATCTAATTCGTATTTCTTTGAAATTTCAGCTATAGATTTTTTTATTACAGATATATGTTTTTTAAACTCATTCTCTCTTGAACCTGGCATAAGAAATATTCTTCTTCTATTTTTATCTAATTGATATTTTTCTAAAAATGCGTCTTCTGTTAATTTGGGTTTTATTATATCTAGAAAAGGATGGCCTATAAACTCAACTTCAACTCCGAATCTATTGTAGAATTTTTTCTCGAATTCAAAAAATACAAACATCTTGTCGACATATCTTTTTATAATTTCTACTCTCTTTTCTCCCCAGGCCCAGAGTTGAGGGCTGATGTAATATATTGTCTTTATATTGAGTTTCTTGACCTCCTTAACAAGTTTAAGATTGAACCCTGGGTAATCTATGAATATAACAGCCTCTGGTTGCTCCTCTTTGATTTTGGTTAATATCTCATGAAATAGTTTTTTAAAGAAAGAGATATGCTTAATAACATCAAAAAAACCGACTACCGCGCTGGATGCTAAGTCATAATATATATTTACTCCAGCAGAGCGCATCTTCTCTCCGCCTAATCCATAGAATTGAATCTCAGAGTCTCTATTCTTTATCTCATTAACTAAGAGGCTGCCGTGGAAATCCCCTGAGGGCTCACCTGCTACAATAAATATTTTCTTCATAATTAGCTGCGGGAGATTATTCGTTCTATTTTTAACGCTGTCTTTAAGGCTAGTCTTGCATCTTCTCCGGATACTTCTGGTTGATTTCTCTTTTTGACCGCATCCATAAAGCTCTTGATTTCAAGCTGTAAGGGTTGCTCTTTTTCTATCTCTATCTGTTTTTTTATGATCTCTCCATTAACCTTACGGTAGATGTTAACTTCTTGATGCCTGTAATCTAAAGATATGTAGCAGTTCTCTTTGAAAATTCTTATTTTGCGTAGACTATCATCGGATATGCGGGAGGATGTTATATTACAGACAGTCTTATTTTTAAAGGTTATCCTGGCGTTTGCTATATCAGGATGGTCGGTCACTACTTTTAGCCCTGTTGCTTCAATCTTCTTTATCTTAGAAGAAACAAACTGAAGAATTATATCAAGATCATGTATCATAAGATCAAGAACAACGCTAACATCCATCGATCTTTTACTGAAAGGACCTATCCTGTGGCATTCAATAAATTTAATCTCACCCGGAATATTCTCTATTGCAGTCAGCGCTTTATTAAATCTCTCTACATGACCAACCTGTAATATCCGTGATTTTTTTTTGGCGATTGCGATTAAGTTCTCTGCTTCTTTTAGTTTTATTGTAATAGGTTTTTCTACCAATACGTCTACTCCGTTACTCAGAAATTCTTTTGCTATTGAGTAGTGTGTCGAGGTGGGGGTGGCTATGCTTACTGCGTCTACTTTAAAGAGCCCATCTCTAAAATTGTCTGAATACTCAGCTTTCAATTCAGATGCTAGATTTTTTGCTCTTGCCTCTACAACATCAGAAAGGAATTTTACTTCTACGTCGGGAAGCTGGGAATATATCTTACTATGAAACGTCCCCAGATGTCCTATACCTATAATACCAACTCTTATTTTTTTCATCTAAAGAATTATAACCAACTTATGAAGAGCTGGTCAATCTGTTTATCTTTTCGGCAGCTTTTAATTCTCTTGTATTGGAATAGGTGGTTATTTTAAAATTATAAAGATGAAAAACATTTATCTTAAAAGCATTGTCATAATATCTACTCTCTTTGTTCTATTTCAATATTTTAATCAACGGATTAATTATCCTAGAGTAGCTCTTGTTGAAGAGGTTATAGATGGAGATACTATTTTGCTTGAGAGCGGGAGATTGCTCAGGCTTCTTGGCTTAAATACACCGGAGACCAAAATCAATATAGCCGGGGAATGGAAAGAGAAGAAGAGCATCTGGGGTGAGAGAGCCTATCTTTTCAGTGAGAACAGTCTCAAGAATAAGAATATCAGAATAGAGTATGACAGAGAGAAAAAGGATATATACGGAAGATTGCTAGGTTATGTTTTTTTAGAAGATAATTTTATAAATCAGGCTTTATTGAGCGAAGGGTTAGCTGTTATAGATATAAGGTACCCCAATTTTAAATACTTGGACCAGCTATCTTTGGTCTTTAAAGAGGCTAAAGAGCGCGGGAAGGGTCTTTGGTCCGATTTTAAAATAATAGGACCTAAAGATGTATCTGAATATGAAGGGGAGGTAATTGCTGTTGAAGGGAGAGTGATCGATGTTTATAATAGCGAGAAGCTTCTGTTCTTTCTTTTGCCTTCTGAGTTTAAATTTGTTATATTCAAAGAGGGTTCACCTTTTTTTAAAAATAAGGAATTAGTTGTTTTAAAAGGTGAGATCATAAGAGTATCCGGCATGGTTAAAAGATATAAGGGGTCTTATCAGATGGTAATACACCATCCTTACCAATTGGAGGTTTTAAGATGAGGGATGTTGCGGTTATTGGTTTAGGTCCTAGCGGTATGACAGCAGCTCTTTATCTCACTCGTTCTAAGTTGGATATTCTATGTTTTGAAAAGACATCTCCTGGCGGGCAGATTGTTATGACTGATAATATAGAGAACTATCCCGGTTTTCCTAAAGGTATATCCGGATATGAACTAGCTGAACTTTTCAAGAAACAACTTCAGATTTACCCCGTTGAAATAAAGAGCGAAGAGGTTATCGCTATTGAAAGAAAAGGTAATCTTATTATTAAAACTCTTTCTTCTGATTATGAGGTACTGAGTGTTATAGTTGCAGCAGGGGCCTATCCTAGAAGGTTAAGTATCAAGGGGGAGGATATCTTTACCGGTCGCGGTGTCTCATATTGTGCCACATGTGATGCTAATTTCTTTAAAGGTAAGAGAGTAGCTGTATTAGGCGGGGGTGACTCTGCTGTTGAGGAGGCTATATTTCTTTCCAAGTTTGTAGAGAAGTTATATCTCATACATCGCAGAGAGAGGTTGAGAGCTGTGGGCGTACTTCAGGATAAGATGGCAGCTCTTACTAATGTGGAGTTTGTTTTAGACAGTGTCATAGAAGAGATAGGCGGCGATTCTAAGGTAGGTTTTATTCAGATAAAGAATTTAAAGACCGCAAATAGTAAAAGAATAAATTTAGACGGTGTTTTTATCTTTGCAGGCTATACTCCAAATACCCAGTTTTTGAAAGAGTTTTTGCAATTAGATTCAGAAGGTTATATAATCGCTGTAGATAATTTCAAAACTTCGATAGAGGGAGTCTTTACTGCAGGCGATGTGAGGAGCGGTTCTCTTAAGCAGGTTATCTCTGCTTCCGGGGAAGGTGCTCATGCGGCGGTTAAAGTTTCAAAGTATTTAGATAAGATAAAAGGAGTCTCTTATGATTAAACATTTTAAAGGAGGATTAATATGCAAGAAGTAAATGCGGACAACTTTAAAAATGAAGTTTTAGAATCACCAGTTCCTGTTTTGGTCGATTTCTGGGCTCCCTGGTGTGGGCCCTGTAAAATGATCAGCCCTATACTTGATGAAGTGGCTGCTGATTTTGAAGGTAGGGTTAAATTTTCAAAACTCAATGTTGATGAGAATACTCAAGCAGCTGCTGATTATGGAATTATGAGTATACCGGCGTTAATTCTTTTTAAAGAGGGAAGACCGGCTGCCCAGATTGTAGGTGTTCAATCGAAAGAAGGAATAGCAAAATTCCTTAAAACCAATGCTTAAGGGATATCTCTTAAAAGTTTTTTCAAGATAGAACATGGTTCTACTATCTACATGACTTGCGCCTATATTCTCTTTATACAACCAACTGTTATATCTGGATTTCGGAGCTGTCATAGTTGCAGCTGCGATATCTTCTTTTCTTGCAACTCTCTTTGTGAGGTTCTTGCTAATCACTCGATAGCGATAGATCCTGCTATAGACAATATGTATTAATATAGGAATTTTCTGATAGATTGCACTTGGTGCCGATCTTATATTAGGATGTATCTTTCTTCTGCTCTCTCTTTTTCTATTTACGAGATTCTTTATCGATATAGTCCCTGATTTAAAAACCCCCTTCTTTAGTTTTCTCCTTGACAGGGTACCTTGTAGTTCATAGAATACACTTAGTGGCATAAAGTGGAGCAAAGTGGAATATGTTTTACGGAGAATATGAACACAATCTGGATGAAAAGGGTAGAGTGGTCTTGCCGGCCAAATTCAGGCAGTTAGCCAAGAAAAAAATAATTAAAAAGTTTTACCTTACGCGTGGTATGGAGAGGTGTCTCTTCCTTTTCTCCGAAAGTGAATGGAGGGGGCAGGAGGATAAGTTTAAAGCTCTCTCTATTATGAAAAAAGACGCCCGGAGTTTTAACAGAATATATTTCTCCGGAGCAACTGAGATAACACCTGATTCTCAGGGCAGGTTTTTAATACCGTCTTATCTTAAGAATTATTCTGGGATTAAGAGAGAACTTGTTGTTATAGGAGTCTCAAGCAGGATAGAGATATGGGCTAAGTCTAAGTGGGATGAATTCTGCAGAACAGAGCTTAAGAATTTTGAAGATATAGCCGAAGAGCTTATTGAGGAATGAATACTTTATTAAAAGAGGTAATTATGGATGAGAGAAACAGAACCGAGCATACCCCTGTCATGCTGAATGAGTCTATAGATTTCATGAATCTTAAAGCGGGTGATGTCGTAGTAGATTGTACGGTTGGTATGGGTGGACATTCAGAGAGAATACTGGAATCTATATTACCCGGAGGGAAGCTTATTGCAATAGATAGAGACTCTGAAAGCTTGAAGATGGCCCAGGAGAGGCTTTCTCGCTTTAAAGGCAGCTTCTATATTTTTAATGACAATTTTACAAATATAAAACAGATACTTCGTTCTTTAAATATAGAGAAGGTGGATGCTGTTTTGTTTGACCTGGGAATATCCTCTTACCAGCTTGAAGGCAATAGAGGGTTTAGTTTTAAAAGAGATGCATTTTTAGATATGCGCATGGATACCGGGAGTAAGTTGACCGCTTATGATATAGTCAACTACTATTCCGAAAGGGAGATTTCAAGGATTCTGAAAGTTTTTGGAGAAGAGAGGTATCATCAGCGTATTGCACATGGGATTATTTTAGCCAGAAAAGAGAAGGCGATAGAGACTACCAAAGAGCTTTCAGGGATAGTCTTAAAAGCAGTCCCGTATTCCTATGTAAATAGAAGGATTAACCCTGCTACACGGACTTTTCAAGCATTGCGTATAGCCGTTAATAGAGAACTGGAGAGCATTTTTACGGCAGTTAAAGATGCGATAGATCTTTTGCTTCCAGAGGGAAGGATAGTTGTAATAAGTTTCCATTCCCTAGAGGATAGAATCATAAAACGTACTTTCAGGGATTTTCAGAAAGATGGACATTTACAACCCCTTATCTCCAAACCGCTGATTCCTTCTCCTCTGGAGGTTGATATTAACCCCAGGTCAAGAAGTGCTAAATTGCGTGCAGGCAAAAAATGTAAAAATTCAGATCTAAATTTATTTTTGAAAATATTTATGTTATGAACAGAAGCGATATTTTTTATCTAAAAAATATTTTCGCAGTGTTTGTTCTGACTTTAATGAGTTTTTTTTATTTAGAACAGAGAATGTCTTTAATCAAAGAGAATTATTGGGAAGCAAGGTTTCAGAACATATTAAGAGAAGAGGTGGTAAAGAATGAAGAGCTTACATATAAGGTTGCGGGATTGGAGACCCCTTCTATGCTGGAGGAGAGACTTTTGGTTTTAAAGCCCGACTTTAGTTTTGCCAAGTCGGTAAGAGTGGTTAGAATTCCTTATCAGAGAATAGATGGAGATAAAGAGGAATACAATGTAAGCGGTAGAATATCTTTTGCCGGTGAAATTCCCTAAAAAATTTTAAGACTAAATTGCTTGATGTCAAAGTTTTAAAACTAAGATTTTTCCTCTTTTTACTTTTTGTTTTAATACTCGGAAAATTGGTTTACCTGCAGTTAATAAAAGGAGATCAGTTTTACCAGATAGCTCTGCAGCAACAGGAGAAATATTTGATAGTCAGAGGGGAGAGAGGTAAGATTTTCGATTCTTGCGGCAGAGTTTTTGCTATGGATAGAAACATTTATTCAATATTTGCTGATCCAAACAGGGTATCTGATAAAAAAGCGGCTGCTATTAAAATAGCAGCTGTGCTTGGTATGGATTTTGAGTTAGTTTCAGAAAGATTGAATAAGGACTGCATGTTTATATGGCTTAAGAGGGGTTTAGAACATGGTAAGGCTCAAGAGTATCTTAAGGAGATTGACTTAAGCGGCTTGGGAATTAAAGTTGAGAGAAAAAGAGTATATCCTCACAATACTCTTGCTTCCCAGGTGTTGGGTGCAGTTGATATTGATAATAGAGGTATATCCGGTCTGGAGTTTCATTATAATGATATCTTAGAAGGGGCTGAAGGGTATAGGCTTACTTTAGGTGACGGGAAAAATTTGATTCTAAGTGGGTTTACGACGACTTATATACCTCCTAAAAACGGTAATGCATTAGTACTTACAATAGATCAAGTCTTACAGCATTATGCCCAGGAAGAAGCCAGACAGATTTATGAGAAATATAAAGCCAAGAGGGTCTCTATTGTTATTATGGACCCTTACAAAGGAGATATACTCTCTCTTGTAAATATTCCAACTTTTAACCCTAATAAGATAACCGATGCTGATTTAAGCAATATGAGAAATTTTGCTATTTCAGATCTTTTTGAGCCTGGTTCGGTTTTTAAAGTTATTACAGCTGCTGCTCTTTTAGATCAAGGACTCCTAAGATTAGAGGATAGGGTTTATTGCGAGAATGGAAGTTATAAAATTGGTAGAAGAATATTACATGATTATCATGCCTACGGAGATTTAGATTTTAAATCTGTAATAGTTTACTCAAGTAATATTGGGGTGGCAAAATCGGTAATAAAGATGGATAGATATGAATTCTATAAATATCTGAAGATTTTTGGTATCGGTGAACCTACAGGTATAGATCTGCCTGGGGAGTCTGGGGGTATATTGAGAGAGCCTGGCAGTTGGTCTGATTATAGCCAAGTATCTATTGCAATGGGTCAAGAGGTAGCTGTTAATTGTTTGCATCTTGGTAAGATTATGAGCATAATAGCTAATGGAGGCTATTCCGTGGAACCTCACATAGTCAAAGAGGTGAGGGATGAGAATGGGTTTAAAGTAAGAAGCATAAATCCTTCCAAGGGTGAGAGAATATTAAGTCCGGAGGTTGCAAAGGAGATGCAGCTTCTATTGCAGGAAGCGGTTGAGAGTGGTACCGGCAGATATGCCAAAAGCAGCCTTTATAGTATAGCTGGTAAGACAGGCACAGCCCAAAAGGCTAACCTGAAAGACGGGGGATATTATAAGAATAGATATGTTGCTACATTCATGGGTTTTATTCCGGTTGAAGAGCCTAAGATTGTAATCGTGGTAACAGTGGATGAGCCTCAGCCTTTACATTTTGGAGGCGTAGTATCTGCTCCGGTGTTTAAAAATATAGCAGAGAAGGCAATGTTGTATTTAATGGTTTCTGAAAACAAGAGAGAGGTTTCTGATGCAGTTAAGCAGGGTTTTATCTGGAATTGATTTTCAATCCAGGAATTTTCAAGATTTAGATTTAAAAGGTATAAGTATTGATTCCAACAAAATTCAAAGAGATTTTATGTTTCTGGCTATTAAAGGTGAGGATAGAGATGGACATGATTTTATTTATCATGCTGTAGAGCGCGGGGCTTCGGTTATATTTGCAGAGGAAGGCAGGTTCAATGAGGTTGTTTTTTCCGGAAGAGTTATACTTGTCGAGGTAAAGGAGCCGAAGGCTGTTTTGGCAAAGGTAAGCTCTAATTTTTACCAGACTCCCGAAGGTTCGCTGTATATGGTAGGCATAACAGGGACAAACGGTAAAACCACTATAAGTTTTATCTTGGAACATATTTTTAAAAGAGCAGGATTAACTACTGGATTAATAGGTACTATCTGTTATAGGGTCGGCAATAGAGAGATTCCTGCTTTTAATACTACCCCCGATGCAATTACCGTTAGGAGGTATATCAGAGAGGTTGTGGATATATCGGGAGATGCGATATTTATGGAAACATCTTCTCATGGCCTTATTCAGGGTAGGCTTAAAGGGATAGGTTTTGATAGCGCTGTATTTACAAATTTAGATAAAGATCATCTTGATTACCATAGAGATATGGATAGTTATTACCAGGCTAAGAAGATTCTCTTTGAAGAACTTTTAAAAAAAGATGGTTTTGGAGTTATAAATTTGGACGACCCTTACGGTAGGCGGTTATATAAAGATATTTCTCAGGAAAAAGTGAGTTATGGATTTTCTGAAGATGCAGATATATCAGTTTTAGATTATAAGTTGGATATTAAAGGCAGCTCTCTTAGAATTAAAATCTTTGGAGAAATATTTAATTTCAGTACCTCTATGATTGGTATCCACAGCATATACAATATTCTAGCAGCTATTGGTATAGCCGTAAGGTATGGATTGGATAGAGATTCGGTTATCAATGCGATAGAATCTTTTAAAGGTGTCAGGGGAAGGATAGAAAGGGTGTTTGGGTCTTCCGAGGTCAAGGTCTTTATCGATTATGCCCATACTCCTAAAGCTTTAGAGGAGATGCTCAAGCTGTTTAAGGGTTTAAAGAAAAACAATCTCTGGGTTGTCTTTGGTTGCGGTGGAGATAGATATAAAGATAAAAGGTATCAGATGGGGCGTATTGCCTCTAGCCTAGCAGATAAGGTTATAGTTACAACTGATAATCCCAGAGGTGAGAACCCGTTTAATATTATAGAAGATATAAAAAAAGGATTAGGTCAATTGGGTTCTGATTGCTGCATAGTTCCCGACAGGAGAGAGGCTATAGAGAAAGCTATATATGGAGCGCAGAGAGACGACATAGTACTTATAGCTGGTAAGGGTCACGAGAAGTATCAGTTGGTAGATAATCTGGTTATTCCTTTTGACGATAAGGAGGTAGCTCGAAAAGCTTTAGCCAGAAGGACTATGGAAAGAACGGCAAATGTCTGAACTATCCTATCCGGAGATTAGAGAGTATTTAAGTACCTTTCTATCGGATGCGAATAGAGAGAGATTTCCTGCCGCCGGTTTTTCAATCGATAGCAGGACTATTCAGCCAGGTGAAATATTCATTACACTTAAGGGTGCAAGCTTTGATGGTCACGACTTTATAGAAGAGGCTGTTTTAAAAGGAGCTCGGGGGGTAGTATATCAAGACAATAGCGCTATCGGTGATCTAAGAAAAAATGATAGATTATCTTTTTTTAAGGTCAATGATTCTTATAATTTTATATATCAACTGGCAAGGTATAAAAGAATCAAGTTTAAGTTTCCTATAATTGCAGTTACAGGCAGTAATGGTAAAACAACAGTCAAAGAGCTTACAGCTGCGTTTTTAAATTCCAAATTTTCTACTTACAGAAATTATCTTAATCAGAATAATCTTTTAGGTCTCTCTCTGAATATTCTCAACTGTAATTTTGATTATGATTATGCGATTTTTGAAATAGGGATTTCAAAAAAGGGTGAGATGGATATACTCTTAGATATATTGAAACCTGATCATGGACTGATTACCAATATATCTTCAGCCCATCTTGAATTTTTACGAAATGAAGAGAATGTTTTTAACGAGAAGGTGAAGCTATTTGAATTTTTGAAAAAAGGCGGGTTTGCTTTTTATTCTAAAGATCAGGATTGTTTTAAAAGTTTAGATAATAGGATAGAGGCTGGTCTTAGGTTTAAGACATTTGGTTTAAAAGAAGATAACGATTGCTGGCTAAGAGTAGATAAGGTAAATATAGATGGTCTTAAGTTGAACTACAGAGATAGTTTTAGTTTAAATTCAAATTTGCTGGGATATAAAAACGGTTTCAATATATCTGCGGCAATCTCAGTTGCAACGGAGCTTGGTATAGATTTAGATTCTATTGCCGGAGTTCTGTCTGAATTCAAACCTTTAAACGGTAGAATGAACTATGAAAAGTTTTCCAATATCGACATCATAGATGATAGTTATAATTCTAACCCTCAGGCTTTGGCTGTAGCTTTAGAGTTTATTTCAAGCTTAGATTATAGCGGGTTAAAGATTGCAGTTTTATCTGATATGTCAGAGTTAGGTAGAGTCTCAGATAAAAAACATTTAGAGGCAGGAATTTTTGCGGCTAATTTAGATATTGATTATTACTTCTGTTGCGGTTCTAATATAAAACATTTTGTTCAGGGACTTAAGAGCAGAGGTTTTCCTGAGGAGCGGATTTTGTTTTTGGACCAACAAAGCTTAGTGAAAAATCTTGCGACGATTATTAAAAATTCTAAAGAAAGCTCTATGTTATTTTTTAAAGCTTCTCATGGTATGCATATTGATGATATTATTAAAAAAGTCAAAGAGAGGATTATTTAAAAATGTTCTATAGGATAATTTACCCTTTAAAAGATATTTTTTTTGGTTTTAACCTTTTTAAATACATTACTTTTCGTTCAATCGTTGCATCAGGATGTTCTTTTTTTATCTTCATCCTCTTCTATCCAAAGTTTGTACAGTATCTAATTAAAAGAGGTTTGATTGAAAATGTGAAAAGGGAGAAATGCGAGAAGCTCTATAAGTACCATGTTCACAAAGAAGGTGTTCCCACCTCAGGCGGTATCCTGATAATATTCTCAACTATTATTGCTACCCTGGTTTTTGGGGATGTTTTAAATCATTATGTACAGATTGCCTTGTTGGCTTTTCTCTCTCTGGGGGCTTTGGGTTACTGGGATGATATATCTAAAATTAAGAATCAGAAGAGAGGAATATCGAGAAGATCTAAGATATTAGTTCAATCTCTGGTAGGCGTTATTGTCGGAGGCTATCTCTATTTAAGACCGGATTACAGTCCGGCGTTAGAAGTTCCTTTTTTAAAAGATTTTATTTTTAACATCGGTATTCTCTATATCCTTTTTGTAGTACTTGTTATTGTAGCTACCTCTAACGCTGTAAACCTCACCGATGGTCTGGACGGTTTGGCTGTCGGTTCTGTCATAATAGCAGCAATTGCTTTTGCGGTAATGGCATATCTTGCCGGCCATTTTAAGCTGAGCCACTATCTTTTGATCTCTTATGTAGAAGGATCTGGGGAGCTCGCTGTATTTCTATCTGCATTGGTAGGAGCTTGCTTTGGTTTTCTTTGGTATAATGCCTATCCGGCTGATATTTTTATGGGTGATAGCGGCTCTATGGCCTTAGGAGGTGCTATAGCCACTGTTGCAGTGGTTATAAAAAAAGAGCTTCTTCTGTTGATAATAGGAGGTCTCTTTGTAATTGAAACCATCTCTGTTTTAATTCAGGTTTTAAGTTTTAAAACGCGGGGTAAGAGGGTTTTTTATTTTGCTCCAATACATCATCATTTTCAGATTAAAGGTTGGGCGGAGCCTAAAATAATAGTTCGCTTCTGGATTATAGCTATTCTTTTTGCTCTTTTGAGTTTACTTACTTTGAAGTTGAGATGAAATCGGAGAATATTTTCTGTGTAGTAGGTCTGGGCAGGAGCGGGTATGCTGCCGCTCAGCTATTAAAGAGGAAAGGTTTTCGTGTTAAGGTAACTGAATCTTCAAATAGCAGGGAGCTAAAAAAAAAGGCTTCCTCTCTCCTGGAGTTTGATATTGACGTAGAACTTGGGGCGCATAATGAGGATTTTTATAGAGATGCTGCGCTATATATACTCTCACCTTCTATCGACAATAGTAATCCGGTTTTAAAGTATGCCAAGAGTCATAATATTTCTGCGATATCAGAGATAGAGCTTGCTTGGATGTACTCTCCGGCCAAGGTTATTGCAATAACCGGAACAAACGGCAAAACATCAGTTTCGACCTACATTCACAGAGTTTTAAATAAAATGGGCTATTCAGCTGTTCTGGCAGGTAATGTAGGTATTCCATTCTCTTCTCTGGTATTAGATCTGAACAAAAATGATTTGGTTGTTTTGGAGCTCAGTTCTTTTCAGCTTGAATATACGGTTAACTTCCATCCTTATATAGCTGTTCTTTTAAATATTTCCCAGGACCATTTAGATAGACATAAGAGCATGGATGATTATTCAGGAGCAAAGTTTAAGATTTTTTCTAACCAGAGTCCGGGTGATATTGCAATAGTTGATCTGTCTCAGAGAATGATTAAGGAGAGAGAGGATTCTATTTTGGCAAAGCTTGTGGATATTTCAGTTTTTAAATCTCCTGAGATGAGTCAGAATCAAAAAGCAGTCTATCTTATAGCTAAAGCTCTTGGGTTAGAAGATAGACGGCTACTCTCTGAGATTAAGAAACTTAAAAATTTAAATCACAGGGAAGAGAGTCTTGGTTATATAGCCGGAGTAAGTTTTATAAACGATTCTAAGGCTACAAACCCTGATGCTACTAAGTGGGCTTTGAGCAATATTGATTCCGATGTGGTTCTTATTGCAGGTGGAAGAGATAAGGATATTGATTTTAGAATAATTAAAGATGAAATCTCAAGCAAGGTTAAAGCTCTAATATTAATAGGCGAGACAAAAGAGAAGATAGCCAATACAATAGGTGTTTTTGTCGAAGTCGTAAAATTTGCCGACAATTTAAAGGATGCTGTTAATATATCACTGGAGGAGGCTTCTTCCGGCGATACGGTTTTGCTCTCCCCAATGTGTTCGAGTTTTGACATGTTTAAGAGCTACATAGAGAGAGGCAATCTATTTAAAAGAATAGTAAGAGATTTACAGAGATGCAAAAATTAAAATGGAGAGTTATTCTTTTAAGTTTTATTTTAATATCTGCTGGGGTTATATTCCTTTATAGTTCTTCAGGTATATATTCTGAGATGGTCTTTGGGGATAGTTTCTATTACCTGAAACGTCAATTGCTGTTTATATTTCTAGGCCTAATAGCTGCTATAGTTGCTTACAAGGTAGATCTTAATAAAGTTGCAAGCCATAGCAGGGGACTTCTTTTTTTTGGATTAGCGATTCTTCTCTCTGTTCTTTTTTTTGGCATACGTGCTGGCGGTGCTAAGAGGTGGTTTAGGCTGGGTGGTTTTGGTGTTCAGCCTATAGAGTTTGTGAGGATAATATATATAGTCTATTTGGCAGCATTTTTAGAGAGGAGAAGGTATCTTTACAAAAATTTTAGCAGAGTATGCTTTCCGGTCTACTCTATTACCGCTATTTTAATGTTGCTTCTGATACTACAGCCGGATTTCGGTAATGCTATCTTCATAGCTTTGATCAGCATCTCTTTGCTTTATTTTACGGGAATTCCTTTTAAATTTTTGTTTTACACCCTCATAGGAATTATTCCTTTTATCTCTATAGCATTTTGGAAACTACCCTATTTAAAACTAAGGGTCTTGGGTTTTCTATCTCCCTGGCGTCATTCTGAGAGCATAGGTTTTCAGTTAATACAGTCTTTTATAGCTATAGGCTCAGGTAGATTATTTGGTCATGGACTGGGTCTATCGCGACAGAAACTATTCTATCTTCCTCAAGCACATAATGATTTTATATTTTCAATAGTCGCAGAAGAACTTGGTTTTTTAGGAGCATTCTCTTTGCTTTTGGTTTATATTTTTTTGATTTGGAACTTTATCTCTATTTTAAGTAGAATAGAAGGGTTATTTAAAAGATTGCTGCTTACAGGATTGATTATCTCTTTTAGTTATCAGATAGTTATTAATGTTGGGGTCTGTTTAGGGTTGTTGCCGACCAAAGGTTTGCCCCTTCCTTTTATAAGCTATGGCGGCTCTTCTATGATAGCGAATATGATTCTAATTGGATTGATTTTAAATATAGCTAAGAGAGGGGGCAGTCTTAGTGAATAATATTCTGTATTATTTGTTTTAAGCGGTAGATTGGAATTTATTTATGAACAGAGAGAGTATTTTTCTATTTGCGGGAGGTAGCGGCGGGCATGTCCACCCAGCTTTAGTCTTAAAAAAAGATTTAGAGTCCCGGGGTCATAAAGCGATTTTATTTATAAGCAACTTTTCTCATTTCGAGGCGGAATCGGGAATTAGAAGTTTTAAAATATCTAGACTGAAACTATTGGCTTTGATTCAATCTCTCTATATGTTTAATTATCTCTTGGTATTCTTTATTTTAAAGAATACCAGTGTTGCCGTAGGGTTTGGCGGATATTATTCATTGGCGGGAATAGTAGCCGCAAAGATTCTTGGGAAGAAGACTTTTATATATGAACCCAACATGGCGCTGGGGCGGTCCAATAGAATATTAGCTTATTTTGTAGATAGGATTTTAGTTTTATGGCCAGAGATATCTTTAAAATCTAAGTTAGGGTTCAAGATTAGAAGAATCAGGCCTTTAATAAGAAGAGAGAGCAGCTTAGTTGTAAAAGATAAGAGATGGCCATTCTCTATTCTGTTTGCAGGCGGGAGTTCTGGCTCAATGTTTTTAAACAATCTTTTTACAGAGATTATTCAAGGTGGCTTTTTAAGAGGCCAAGACTTAAGGCTTGTTCTCATAACGGGAGATAAGTTTTACCGCAAAGTCAAAGAGAGAATTGACGGTTTGAATATTAACAACAATCTTAATGTAGAGGTTTATAGTTTTCGCAATGATATGGAAATTTTTCTTGATGATTTTGATTTTCTTATTTCCCGTGCCGGAGCTCAGATTATAGTTGAATCAATCTTCTCTGAGCTTCCGACGCTCTATATTCCTTATCCTTACGCTAAAGAGCATCAGCTTGAGAATGCGAGAAATATGCTGAGTAAGAGAGGTTCTTTTCTTATCAGGCAGGAACTGGCAGATGTAGAAGTTGTTGCTGGTTTTACGAAATATATAGCAAGAGATAGAGAGGGTCTGAATCGGGTAAAAGTTAAATTGAGGCAGCTTAAGGGCAATTTCGAAAAAGCGGACAGGTCTATCGATATTATTTTAAAATGAACAGGAAGACCTCGTATTATTTAATTGGTATCTGTGGTATAGGTATGAGTTCGCTGGCTCAGCTTATTCAAAGCAGAGGTTTTAAAGTTAGAGGTTCGGATGCAAGTCCTGATGTTTTAATAGAAAGAAAACTGAGCTCTTTAGGTATTGAAGTATATTTTTCCCATGAAGCTGGAAGAATCAGAGAGAGCGATATAGTTGTCTATTCGACGGCTGTAGGGAAGAGTAATCCTGAATATATCGAAGCTAAAGGGAAGAACTGCGTTCTACTGCACAGGACATCTGCTCTGGTTGAAATGCTAAAGGACAGAAAATCCATTGCTGTTACGGGGACTCATGGTAAGACTACAATGACATATCTTCTTGCCTCTGTTCTAAGAAACTATGGTTTTGACTCGGGAATGATTTTAGGAGGCATATCAAAAGAGATAAACAATAATTTTATTCCCTCTAATTCAAATTATATTTTGGAATTGGATGAGAGTGACAGAAGTTTTCAGATTTTAGATTCTGATTTAAAGGTATTTACCAGTTTAGGTAATGACCATCTTGAATTTTACAATAATGATTTCTCTGAATTAAAGAGAGAGTTCAGGTGTTATATGCAAAAAGAAGGAGTTAATATTATATCCGCAGATGATAATTATCTGGTAGAGCTGGCAGAGGCAAGCTCTCTAAAGTATCTTAGTTTCGGATTTGGACCTAAAGCTGATTATAGGGGTGAATTAGTGGATAAAGGAGATTTTTTCTCAAAGATAAAGCTTTATAAGAACGGTAGTTTTATAACTGAATATACTTTGCCCCTTATAGGCTATAAGAATGCATCTAATAGTTTAGCAGTATTTGCTCTTGCTGATATCTTAAAATTAGACCTTTTAAAGATTGCAGAATCTTTTTCGGGTCTCTCTGGTATTGAGAGAAGGTATGATCTGAAGTTTTGTTCTAAAGCTGTAACTCTTATGGAAGATTATGCCCATCACCCCAGAGAGATAGAGGAAGCGATAAGGACAGTTAAGGAATATTTAAAACCGCCAAGGATTTTGGTCGTTTTTCAGCCTCATAGGTATACAAGAACAGAGATGCTCTGGGATGATTATAAAACCTGTTTTAAGGGCGGAGATAAGATCTATATTAGCGATATCTATTCAGCTTTTGAAGAGGTTATCCCCAGCATAAATTCCGAGATGCTGGTTGAGAATATAGGGTCTTCTAATGTTAAGTATGCTAAGATAGATGAGATTGCAGACTTACTGTTAAATGAAGTTAGGGAGGGTGATATGATCCTTCTCTTAGGCGCCGGCGATATAAACAAGATTTCAAAGAGATTAAGCGAAGGGTTATCAAGCATTGAATAGCACTATCTTTGATGGCTACGGGTATTCGTTAAATCCTCTCTTTTTGCTTGAGATTTCAACGTTAGAGGAACTAAGGGGTACCGTTATTGATTTAAATAGCAAGTATCTAAGATATATGGTCTTTGGGAGATTAAAGAATATACTCTTCGCTAATCAGCGGAGCGATATTGTTGTTTTGAAGTTAAACGGCAGCATTTTTAAAAAGATTAAAAGAGAGGGAGATATTTTAGATGTTGGGGCAGGGGTAGAGGTTTCTGAATTGATGAGATTCTCTATAGATAATTCAATTGAAGGATTAGAGTATATGGTCGGCATCCCTTCTACTATAGCTGGGGCAGCCGTTGGAAATTCGGGGGCTTTTGGAAAAGAGATTTCCGAGAATATAGTTGAGGTTGAATGTCTAAATACTAAAGGAGAGCTGTTGATTTTAAATCGGGAAAAAATAGATTTTAAATATCGAGATTCCAATCTGGGAAATTTTATTCTGACCAAGGTGTTTTTGAAAATTGCTCTGGGGTCCAGGGCAGAGATAAAGAAAAATATGAAAGCTTATATAGAGAGGCGGTTCTATACTCAAGATCTAAGAGAGTCTTCCTGCGGTTGTTTTTTTAAAAACCATCTAGAACATAGAGCGGCTATTTTGATAGACTCTCTGGGTCTTAAGGGTTACAAAAGGGGCGGAGCCGTTGTTTCTGATAAGCACGCCAATTTTTTAATCAGTCTGGATAATAGTTCTTCTGAAGATATTCTGTCATTAAAAGATGTCTTGCAGAGGAGAGTTTGGAAAGATAAGAAGTTTTGGCTAGAGCCTGAAGTTAAACTAATATGGTAGCAGATTTAAAAAAATATAGGATTGGAGTTTTAAGAGGAGGACCCTCTTCGGAGCGGGAGATATCTTTGCTTTCAGGAGAGTCAGTTTTAGAGATTTTGGAAAAGAGAGGTTTTGAAGTTAGAGATATTATAGTTCCGGAGAGAAAAGATAGGAAATATTTAAAAAGCTGGATTTTAAAAGTTTTAAAAGAAGAGAAGATAGACCTCTGCTTTATAGCGTTGCATGGATGGTTTGGTGAAGATGGAAATATTCAGAAAATATTGGACGAATCCAATTATCTTTATACAGGCTCTAATAAGCATGCCTGCAAAATATCTATGGATAAGATAGCCTCGAAAGATGTTTTTGAAAAGAATCTTATACCAACACCCCGCTATTTTATAGTTGATGCTGAGAGTAAAGTAAATTGGTCATTGCTTAAATTCCCGGCTATCCTGAAACCTTCTTCTCAGGGTTCAAGTATAGGGATTTATAAGATCAAAGATAGCATCGAAGCAGAATATCTTATACCTGAGGTTCTCAATTACGATGGAAGAGTTTTGGTCGAGGATTTTATAGAAGGAATAGAACTTACCGTTGGAATAGTGGAAGATAAGCCTCTTGCTGTAATCAAAATATCTTCCTCCAGTGATATTTATAATTATGAAGTTAAATATACTGATGGCTTAAGCAGCTACTCAATTCCGGCTGATATAGATAAAAGATTGACTGAGAGAGTTCAAGGATTAGCTCTTAAGGCTCACCGGGCGATAGGATGCAATATGTTTTCTAGAGTAGATATACTATATTCAACGGTTAGAGATGAGGTTTTTGTTTTGGAGGTCAATACTATTCCCGGACTTACGAAAATTAGCCTTTTACCCAAAGCTGCCAAAGTTTGCGGGATTGAATTTGACGAACTAGTATTAAAAATGTTAGAATCTGCCTTCAAGGGAGAGAGATGTTTAAGAAGATAGATTACGAAAAAATAAAAATCGCGTTCTTTTTTCTAAACTGGGCTGTTTTAATTCTACTTTTGGTTTGGTTCTTCAATATTATGCAAAATTATAAGGTCTCTTCGTCTAGTTTTAGCATAAAAGAGGCCAAGGTTATTTTTAGCGATGGTTCAGGATTAGATAAGAGTAATGCGTTTAGATATTTAAATATCAAAAAAGGCGACTCTATTTTTAAGATAGACCCAATTGTAAAAATTAAAGAGATTTTCAAAAAGCATCCCGAGATACTTAAGCTCAGTCTTTATAAGCAGATGCCTAATAAGATTATGGCTATTGTTACAAATAGAATTCCCGTGGCTCAGATTCATTTAGGGCGCTATTATCCGCTGGATGCAGAAGGCTTTGTGTTGCCATTCCCCAGCAATTTCCGCATTGAGTCTCTACCTCTCGTTAAAGGGGTCAATCCGGGGGAAGTTGCGGTGGCTAGCGATGCTGACAATGCTAAGATAGACTCAGCTTTAGAGCTGTTGAATTTGATAGAGTCTGTTTTGGGTGAAAGAGGCATCAATTTTGATATTGATGTTAATAGTGTCGAAGATATCAATCTTATACTTACTAATGATATTAAGGTCAAGTTGGGTAGAGGCGGCTTCAAGGATAAGCTGATACGTTTAAAGGTAGTCTTAATCGATATGGAAGCCAAGAAGTTAAATCCGGCTATCATAGATTTAAGATTCGATAAGGTTGTTTTAATACCACGTTGAAATTAAAAGCCAGGAGAAGTTTTTAGGTATGCTCAAGTATGCTCTAGATATTGGCTCTACAAAATTGAGATTTGCTGCTGCAGGTTCGACAGATAGTGAATTGAAAATTTTGGGATATTTAACATCCAAAGTAGAGGGTTATTCAGGAGGAGTAATAACTGACTATAAGAAGTTGTTTTTTTCTATTTTAAAAATTATAAAAGAGTTCGAAAAACAATATAATAGTAAACCTAAAAAGATTTTGCTTAACTGTTCTCATCCGGATAGTAAGTTTTATCATTTGCGAGAGGTTTTCCAAAGAGATATTTCTGAGCGGCCGATTTCGAATAAAGAGTTAAGGCGTTTAAGGAGCCAAGTCTTGCAGGATAAGATCGGCCTTGAAGAGGAAAAGATATTAATTCAGATCGAAGAGTATATTATAGACGGGCAGAGAGGAGTTATAAGCCCAGAGAGGATGGTTGCCAGAAGCATAGAGGTTCTACTCAATGTGATCACTGTCCCAGTTAATTTTTTTAATAATATTCTTTCTATTTTTTCAGAGATAGGGATAGAGTTGGAAGCTATTATTCCAGAGGCTATAGCCAAGGCTAGTCTCTATTTGGATCCAGAAGATAAGAAGGCAGGCGTAATGCTTTTGGATATTGGATGGTCTAAAGCTAAGATGGTTCTCTTTGAAGGCAGCGTATTAAAAAATAGCATTGTTTTTGAAAGTGGTTTTAATGATATTTTCAAAAGATTAAAAGGGATATATCATTTAGATGATCTAGAAGCAGACAAGGTTTTAAATGAAGCTTTGGTTACAGAGAAAGAGAGTATAATGCTTCAAAGCGAAGAAGGCATAAAAGAGGTCTCTGTTGAAAATGTATGCCAGATTATAGAGAGGGGTTTTAGGAAGAACCTCTATTTTATTAAAAAGGCTATGGACTCAAAAGATATCTCTCATCTTCTTGCAGGAGGAATATTTATAACAGGAGGTTCTATTTTAAAATATCCAAACTTAAAGGAGATTGCGGCGGAAATTTTAAAACAACCAGTTATTGTCAAACAGAATAAAATATTTTCTCTGTCACCAGATTATGCAACTGTGATTGGAATGTTGAGTTATTCATTTCAAGAGGAGAAAAAGTTTAATGAAAGAGATAAGTGTTGTAGTCTCGTAAAAAAAGGTTTAGGTAAGATTTATCAAATCTTCGATAAGTATTTTTAGTCTGTGAAAATACTTCAAATAATTACTCACCTGGAGATAGGCGGTGCTCAAAAAGCAACTCTTCTTTTATCTCAAGAACTTATAAATAGAGGCCACGAGGTTGTTGTTTTATCTTCTGCCCAAGGCGGATTATTAAAAGAGTTTAAAGAAAAATTAGGTCCAAATTTTAGAAGTTTATGTTTTTTAAAAAGAGGTATAAATCCTATTTTTGACCTTTTAGCTTTTTTCTCAGTTTTCATCTATGTAAAAGAACTCAGTTTTGATCTGATCCATACGCACTCTTCTAAAGCCGGCATTTTAGGGCGCTGGGCTGCTCTCTTCTCATCTGTCAATTCTGTCCATACTGTCCATGGTTTTGCTTTTCATGATTATCAAAATTTTATTTTGAGATACTGTTTTATTTTGATTGAAAGAGTTACAGCTTTTATATCGGGTAAGATCATATTTGTATCCGAAGAGGTTAAAAAAAAGGCGTTTAAGAATTTTATAGTAACTACCGAAGAGAAAACAGAGGTTATCTATGAGCTTGTCAAGATTGATCCGCCTGAGCATAGAATAAAAAATAAAGATTTTTTTACAATAGGTATGGTTGCCCCGTTGAAAGAGCAGAAGAGGCCCGAGGATTTTCTGAAATTTGCGGTATCTTTAAGCAGAATACGCAAAGATGTAAGGTTTGTTTTAGTGGGGGATGGTAAATTGAGGCCAAAGCTGGAGATAGACGCGAAGAGATCTGGCATTCTATGTAAAGTTGAATTTAAGGGTTGGAGAGATGATGCTTATACCATAATGCAATCTTTTGATATCTTTGTGCTTACCAGCATCTTCGAGGGTCAACCGCACGTAATAATAGAAGCAATGTCGTTATCAATTCCGGTAATTGCTACTGCGGTTGATGGAGTAAGGGATTTGGTTTCTCAAGGTGAGAATGGATTTTTAGTCGAGCCTTGTAAGCCCCATGATATAGTATGCTTGGCTAATAGGCTATTAGATGATAAAGTATTGAGAGAGTCTATTGGATCTAAAGGACGTAGCTATTTTGAGACTGAGAAAAGGTTTAACTACATTGAAAACATTAGTAAAATCGAAAAGCTGTATGAGTCTACAATGAAATGAACAGAGTAGAAGTTTTCAACATAATGCTCATCTGTTTCGCGTTCTCTTTTTTCCTTTCTAAGTTTTTCTATAAAAAGAAAATCAAAGTAGGCAAAAAAGAGCAATCTACGCACGGTGGAGTTATAATTTTAGCGACAGTTTTTTTGGGAATATTAATATCTCCTTTAAGAGATACGTATTATGTCTGGAAGCTGTTCCTGCCTTTCTTTTTAATGTTTCTTTTAGGTTTTATCGATGATTATAAGCATCTCTCTCCTTATCCAAAGCTGATTGCCGAAATATTTATAATACTTCTCGCGCTCTTTATGGGTTTTAAGACTGAAATCATGTACTTTCCTAGTTATCTTAATTATCTCGTCTCTTTGGTTTGGATTTTGATTTTAAGCAATGAATTTAATTTTTTAGATATAATGGATGGCCTCTCTTTGGGCAGCATCATAGCCGTGGCTTTGACGTTTACAATAATCGGTTTGATAAACTTTCAACCTTTCAATCTTCTTTTTGCGGCAGTTGTTCTGGCCTCCTGCCTGGGTTTCTTTCCTTACAATTACCGTAAAGCATCTGCTTATCTTGGAGATAGCGGCAGTCTATCGCTGGGCTTGCTTATGGCTATTTTAGCTATATCGTTTAGTTATACGAGAGAAAATAGACCTATGGTCCTATTGACCCCTGTTATTATATTCGGGCTTCCTATTTTTGATTTTTTATATCTTACGATAAGAAGGGTCTGGCAACGGAAGTCTATTTTGAGAAAAAGTCCTGACCATCTTGCAATACTTATGCATATTAATGGAGCCTCTAGGAAAAGAGTAATATATAAGTTCTGGCTTATATCAGCAGGTTTTGCTTCTACAGCACTATTGCTTCAGTTCGGTTCGAGACTTTTAGGTGTTGTTGCATTGATTATCTCTATATTCCTTTTCTTTGAAGTTGCTTTACGATGCTATAAATGAAAAAGAGTGTAAATAATTTAATCCTTGGTTCAGGTATAACAGGGTTGAGCTGCGGCCTACATTTAGGAAATTTAAGTAATAAAAAAGGTGGATTTTCATCAGACTATTTAATCCTTGAAAAAGAGAAGGGTGTTGGAGGTTTAGCCCGATCTATCAAAAAGAAAGGTTTTGTATTTGACTATAGTGCTCATCTCCTGCATTGCAGGGATCCCTATTTTTCAAAATGGGTGGAGAATAATCTTAAAAAAAGTCTCAAGTTTCATAAAAGAAATGCCTGGGTCTACTCGCATGGGGTATTTACCAAATATCCTTTTCAGGCAAATCTCTATGGTTTGCCTAGAGATGTAATAAAGGATTGTCTTTTGGGCCTTTTGAGTTTGAATGGTTTTAGTGATAGTAAGCCCAATAATTTTGAAGAGTGGTGTTATAACAAATTCGGCAGCGGAATTTCTAAACACTTTATGCTTCCCTACAATGAAAAGTTTTGGAATATAGCAGCTAAAAAAATTACGCTAGAATGGATAGATGGTTTTATACCTCAGCCGCAGCTTAGGGATATGGTTAAAGGGGGATTTGAATATTCCCATAAAGAGTTTGGCTACCATAGCAAATTTTACTATCCTATTAATGAAGGGATAGAGCTTATAGTTAAGAAAATCAGTTCAAAATGCAGCAATATAGTACTCAAAGAAAAAGCAGAAAAGATAAACTTAAAAGAGAGATGGGTTTTAACCTCTAGAGGCAGAAAGATTTATTACAATAATTTAGTCTCTACTCTTCCTATGGTGGATTTAAACGACATGATTATCGGAATCGATAGCAATATCAGTAATCTTTTTCGCAAGTTAAAGTATATCTCTGTTATTAATGTAAATATGGGCATAAAACGGCCGAATATATCCGATAAAGACTGGGTCTATTTTCCGGAAGACAACTTCTCTTTTTATCGTATTGGGTTTCCGATGAACTTTGCTCCTTCTTCTACACCTAGCGGTTTTAGCTCAATATATATAGATATCTCTTATTCAGGTTCTTTGGCTATCAACAAGAGAAAAGAGAGTATTATTGAACGGGTAAAAGCTGATTTGATCAAACTGGGTATTATTGGTGAAGAAGAGAGCATCCCGGTCGTGGACTATAATGATATTAAGTATGCTTATATACTCTATGATAAAAATTGGTCTCATGCTCGAGGTGGAATTATTGATTATCTTTTAAAAAATTCCGTATATTCTGCTGGGAGATTTGGTTCCTGGAGCTATCTCTCTATGGAGGGGTGTTTTTTAGAGGGCAGGAGAATAGCCAATATATTAAAGAGATGAAACATTTGACAGCTTTTTATTATGATCTTTGACGACCTATGTCTCTACCTAAGGCTCTATCCTGAAATTTTAAATCTTAGATTTGCGAGAGAGATGATATACTATCTCTTAAAAGGTGTTAGCAGGCATCCAATATCAATTAATTTTCTAATAACTTCTAAATGTAATTTTAAGTGCAAGATCTGTAGTTATTACGGTAATTCAGGGACTCATTTTTCAGAGCTGAGCTTTCAGGAATTTGTAGATTTCTTAGATCAGGTTCAAGCTTTTAAACCCTTGATTTTTTTAGGCGGCGGAGAGCCTTTTATAAGAGAAGATATATATTCCATGTTGGAGGAGATAGAGAAGAGAGAGCTTAAAGTGATAGTGTCGACAAATGGTTATTTGTTAGATTTAGATAGAATATCTTCTTTAAACTTAGATTCGCTCATCCTCTCTCTATATGGACCTGAGTCGATTCATGATAGTATTACTGGAGTTCCTGGTTCTTATTCTGTAGTTGTTAAAAAAATAAAAAAGATAACAGCTGATAATATGGTTAAAAATTTAGTTGTATCTACAATCCTATTGCCTTCAAATTTCAAACATCTCTCTGAGTTCAGTGATTCTGTTTTTGCTTTAGGAGTTGATTCAATTAAAATTGAAAACCTTAATTATCTAACAGAAGAAGAGTTTGGGAGTTCTACTGAAGAGATGGCCGACCTTATTTTAAAACCCCATACTCTTGTTTTAGACAAGCATTGCTTCAGCAGAACCGATTTAGAGTATGCTTGGAACAGCATCAATGTTTTAAGAAGAAGATATAAAGGTAGATTATTTTTGAAGCCAGCTCTAAACAAGAGAGATTTTTTAAAATGGTATTGCGAGGGCAAAACTTTTAAGGGTTGTCATTTTATAAGACATTCTATCTTTGTCTCATCTTCCGGAGATATTATACCTTGTCAGTTTTTAAGTAAAACTAAGCTTGGAAAAATAGACAAAAATGTTGTAAAATACATATGGAACTCGAAGAGATATAATGATTTTAGAGAGTTTGTGCAAAGGACTGGCTTAGAAGTTTGTAAACGTTGTTGTAAATAAAAGGTTTTAAGTTATGGATTTTGAACAAAAATGGAAGAGGGCTGTAAAGAATACTGAAATAGAGAAAGGCTGGGTGGGCTATCTAAATACCAATTCGAGCACAACGCTCTCTTATATAATGCTCTCTGAATCGATGCTTGATAATTCAGATACTGTTATCAGAAAAGGCAAGGTCGAAGTAACGCGACCCTTAATATACTTACCGGATAACAACCCTGTATTTGAAGGTTTTGAATTATCGAGTCAGAATCTATTTAATAGTTCTGTTTTGACTTTTCTTCTGTTGAGAGGAGTAAGTTTTCCTTCTTTAAAATACCAGAATAGTGTTTACTCTCTGGATATTGACAATCTCTCTTTGACTGAGGCGGTTAAAAAGCATAAAAGAGAGCTTCAAAGATTGGAGGATGTTAAGACCGGTCTCATAGTAGGGTCTGATGACTGCTGGCATTACTCTCTTGCTATCTATGTTGCAGCTCTGACCTCTAAATCTGCCTCTAATGACATAGAGAGGTATCTTAAAGATTTAAAGAGTAGGTTTGAAGATAGGTAGCCTTTATCAAAAACGAGAGATGGATATTTAACTATATAAAAGGAGGTTAAGATGGAAGAGAGAGAAGTTTTTGCAAAAGTTAACAGTTTAATAGAGAACATCGAAAAAGTTATACTGGGAAAGCACGATGCCGTTCAACTGGCAGTAGCTGTATTTCTATCCGAGGGTCATCTATTGATGGAGGATGTTCCCGGAGTAGGTAAAACTGTACTTGCTAAGTCTATGGCTAAATCATTTTCGGCAAGCTTTAGGAGAATACAATTTACACCCGACCTTCTTCCTTCAGATGTTACGGGCAGCTATATATTTAACCAGAAAAATTCCGAATTTGAATTTAGGTCCGGTCCGGTCTTTGCTAATATAGTTATAGCTGATGAGATTAACCGCGGTACTCCTAGGACGCAGAGCGCTCTTCTGGAGCCTATGGAGGAGTATCAGGTTACTGCGGATGGTAATACTTTTCAACTTGATAGGCCATTTTTCTTGATAGCTACTCAGAATCCCGTTGAGAGGGAAGGCACCTATTTTCTTCCTATCTCACAGCTGGACAGATTTCTGGTCAAGATGGGTATGGGGTATCCCGAAAAAGCTGAAGAGATTCAGATTCTTTTAGACAGAGAGAGAGAGGATCCTCTAAATAAAATTGAGGCTGTAATTACCAAAGAAGAAATTCTTGAGATTCAAAAATTTGTAAAAGCTATTAAGGTGGATGCTAAGATATACGAATATGTTATCAGCATAACACAGACGACTCGTGAGACTGATAAACTTATTCTGGGAGCGAGCCCCAGGGCATCTCTTGATCTATTTAGGTTATCTCAGGCTCTGGCACTAATGGAGGAGAGAACATATTGTATTCCTGACGATGTTAAGAAAGCTGCTCCACTGGTTCTTGCTCATAGGGTTATACCGTCTTCACCTGCAAAGACAGAGATTGGTAATACTCAGGAGATAATTAAAAAACTAGTAAATGAAATCTCCGTTCCTATCCAATAATAAGGGTTGCTGTGTTTTAACAGAGTTTGGCTTATATGCTCTGATTGTAGCGGTATTTTTAACTTCTCTTGGTTTTATACTGCAGTCCAATCTTATCTATCTTGTAGCATCAGGACTCTGGGGGCTTGTTTTGACTGACTTTTTATTTTCTTTTCTCTCCTTGAGAGGAATAAGGGTTACAAGATTTGCTCCGACTCATGCAGTTAGAGGTGAGGATTTTAAAATAAGAATAAGATTAGAGAATAGAGGGTTCTCTAAGTACTTAATAAGATTGACTGATAGTAGTTTTACTGAAAATATATCCGGGGTAGAGCTTCCTATTGTACGTAGTTTAAAAAACAGTGAGATTTTAGAGCTGGATTATATTATGAAAATTAAAGCAAGGGGTGTTCATAATCTTGAGTCTGTTCAGGCAGAGAGCAGTTTTCCTCTTGGTCTTTGGAGGAGGGTTATAAATTTTCCCTCCAGATCCAAAATTACCATATACCCTGAATTTTACGAGGTGCCTCAATTTGCGGTATCTTATAGGGGTATGAGATCGGAGTTTGCAAATACATCTTCTAATAGGCCTGGTATGGGCGGTAACTTTTTGCAGATACGAGAGTATCAATACGGGGATAGTTTAAAGAATATTCATTGGAGAGCAACGGCTAGAACAGGAAAGCTTATGGTCAAAGAGCTAGAGAAATTTACTCTTTCAAACCTTTCTATAGTATTAGATAGTTCCTCTAATATGGTTTTAGGATTGCTTGAAGAGTCCAATTTTGAATATGCAGTTAAAACAGCTGCAACTATAGCCAACAAAGCTTTGAGTACTCGCTATCATGTAAAGCTTATATACTACAATCAGATTAAAAAGAAGATCGAGTTTAAGAAGGCTTACGGCCGAATGACTCCAATATTAGACAGCCTTTCTAAGATAGGTACGACGGAGAGGATAAATGTCAAAGATCTCGTAGATGCTTCTATACCTGAGATTGAGAAGGAGTCTGTTGCGGTTTTTGTCTTACTCTCCCTTAACTCTGATGTTACTCAAAAAATCATACAACTTGCAAATCAGGGTATTGATTCTGTGCTTGTCGTATTTGATCCCAGGTCTTTTGCCGCTGTTCTGGATAAGAAGATTGGGAATTTTTATAATGTCTTCTCCCAACTTATGAGCGGAGAAGCGTTCTATTTAACTGGTGAAGGTATAAGGGTGTATATGGTAAAACATGGCGATCGTATACCTGATGCGTTAAGTAGACCGCATATGTTTTTATCTTCTTAAAATGTTTTATATTATTTCATTTTTACTGGTAAGCATTGGCATAACAGCTCTTCCGCTTATTGAAGGAGTGGGCTCCAGCCTGATTCTTGCAGGTTCTATTTTTACTTTTGGTTTCGTGTTGACGCAGCTGATTAAAAAATTCCACTTTTCAAAAAATGTTGCCAGAGCGTTACTCTTTATTGCCTTAATTATTGGGGTTGGAGCATTCTTTACTTCAGGTAATTCCGGAGAGTGGGCAATTGTATGGCTGATATGGTATCTTATCCTCTCTTTTCAGGTTATAAGCATCTTTAGCTCTAAAGATGTTAAGGGTTGGTTTAGCTCTTATCTTTTGAGTTTTATTCAGCTTTCTCTGGGCGGCATTTTTACAGAGAAGCTACTTTTCTTGGTCATCTTCTCTCTTTACCTGGCTTTATCAGTATTCGGTTTCATTTTTTTGCTTCCTAAAATAGAGATACGGGACAAAATTTTAAAATTGATAAAACCCCGCTTAGATTTAGCAAAATGGGGTGCCTTAACAACCGTCAATGTCTTTTTTATAACAGGGTTAGTTTTTCTCATCTTGCCGAGGACTCAAAGCCCACTCTTTGCAGTTAAAAAAGAGATACATCTTGTTGAGAAGTTAAAAAAAGAAGTTGATTTTACAGAGGAGATGACAGAAGAAGAAGCTGTGAGCCTACCTGAGGAGATTGAGCTGGGAACTATATCCGAATTAAAAAATGAAAATAAGATGTTGATGTTGATAGAGACGGAGAGACCGTTTCTTTTTAGAGCCCAGGCTTTCAATTATTACGATGGCAGCAGTTGGATTAAATACGGCAGTAAGTCCGTAACCATCAAAGTAAAAGATAATAAGATTAATTTTAAACCGCTCTATCTGAGAAAAGAACTCTTTGTTAAAACGACACCTGACAAGTTTTACCATCAAAAGTTTTATATTAAGAACTATTCTCAAAATCTTATTCTAAGCTCTTACCCTATTATAGGTCTATCTGGTTCAGATGTAGAAAAGATTAAGATAGACCATTTTGAAAATATTTATTTACAGAGAAAACTTAAGTTTGGAGATGAATATGAGGTAATCTCTGTTGATAAGAGCTATCCTTCTAATTATCTGAGGTCGCTGCCGAGGAAGTACCCCAGAGAGATTATGGATCTATACCTTCAGCTTCCGCCCAATATAGATAAAAGATTGATGGATTTGACTTCTAAGATTTTAAAATATACACCCACCAATATTTACGATGAATTGATAACTCTTAGGAAATATTTGAAAGAGCATTGTATCTATAGTCGGTTAAATACCGGCAAAAGCCCGACGCTGTATGAATTCCTCTTTGATAAAAAGCCTGGTGATTGCGAGTATTTTGCAACAGCTTTGGCTTTAATGCTGCGTTATCGTAATATTCCTACGCGTTTTGTCATAGGGTTCTCAGGGGGGGAGTTTGATTCTCAGAAGAGAACCTCTATTATTTATGCAAAGAATGCTCATGCTTGGATAGAGGTTTTCTTCCCTACTATAGGATGGTTGCCCTGCGATGCAACCCCTAAGGCTCTTCTTCAAGAGCAGTGGGAAGAAGCCCCTAAGATGTTAGCCTTAAAACCTCAAGATTATCCAGAGGATAGAGGATTTGCTGGCGAAAGCGGCAGCGGTGAGACGGCTGATTCAAAGCAGAGCTTAGAGAGGCAGGAGATTGCCGGGGAGGGTATTCCCGAGGAAGAGCTCTTGCCGCAGGATTATTATTTCAAAGATAGGTTATCTCAACATGGTTTTACTAAAGAGGAGATTGTTTTTTCAGAAGAATTTTTTGAAGAGGCGGCTACTCCTGCTGAATTAGCTGCCGAAGAAGAGGATCTATCCGGTCAAGGTTATACTGGAGATAAAGAGATAGCTACATTTGAAGAAGAGAGAGCCGAAGGCCTTTTAAGAGAGGATGAAGTAACCGAGGAGATTTTTACAGAAGAGGAGGCAGAGGAGTGGTTCTATAGAGAAGAAGGAGCGTTTAAAGAAGAGGAAGTAGAAGCAGAGACTGAATCAATAAGTGAGGATGATGTTTTTGAAGAAGTCGCTTTTTCAGAAGAAAGGGTAGAGACTGCTGTTAAAATAGAAAAGGAGCCGGCTGAAGGTGAGACTCTTGAAGAAGATTTAGCATCTTTTTATCAAGATAGTGAGGATTTAGGATTTACCGAAATAGCATCCGGGCTTGAACAGGAAGAAAAAGTTGTTGAAGAAGAAGTTTTGGAAGAAAAAAAATTAGCATCTCTGCCTAAAGAGCTTGAAGAAGGTTCAGTAAGAGTCGATTTAGAAGATGAATTTAAAAAAGAAGATTTTGGCAAAGAGGAGGATCCTGCTGACTCTTCTTCTATTACGGAAGCTTCTTTAGAAGAAGGGATATCTGAACAAGAGTATCTTTCTGAAGAACTGTTATCTTCTGGTGATGTTGAGGTAGCGGAAAAAGACGTGCTCTCTGATGAAGGATTGACAATGGAAGACAGTGTTCCTTTGGAGCAAGAAGTGCTTCTGGATCAAGAGATTCAAGACCAAGAGATTGCTTCAGATCTATATCTGGATTCTTCTGTGTCGCCTGGAATTCCTATAACGGCTATGGACGAGGAAGAAGAGGGAGAGATTACAGAATTAATAGATGAAGAAGATGATATTATCCCTGATTTAGATATTGTCGAAGAGGAGGTTGCTTTAGAAGAGGATGTAATATTAGAAGAACTGCCCGCTGAAGATCTGGTATCAGAAGAAGAATCATTAGAAGAGAGTGAAGAAGTTGCTTTTGAAGAAGATACAACATTGGAAGAGGAGATGGTTCAAGAGGATGATGTTTTTGAAGAAGTTTTAGAAGAGAGTGCGGAGACTATTATTAAAGAGGATGTGGTTGAGGGAGAGGTATCTGAAGAAGAGGATGTTTTGGGTGAAGTTGAGGTTGATAGCGAGAAAGAAGATTTAAAAATTGTTGAAGATATTGTACTAGAAGAGATAGGGGAGGCGGAAGAGTTTTTAATTGAGGATATAGATGTTGCCCAAGAATTTACTCAAGCCGAAGAAATAATAGAAAATGATCTTCCTGAAAGAGAGATAGCTGCTTTAGATATCGGTACTGAAGTTAAAGAAGAAAAGCTCTTTGATGATATTCCCGAGATAGTTGAAGAGGAGTCTGTTCCAGAGGTATTATTGCCTGAAGATATTGAAGATAAGTTAGAAGATTCTCTGGGTAAGAATATTCTTTTTAAAGATGATTTTGAATTGATTGTTGAAGAAGATCTATCAAGGATTGAGGATGTTGCAGGAGAAGAGTTTGAGGCTGAAGATGTTTCAGTTGAAGATATGATCCCAGAAGAGGATTCAATTTCAGGTGAATTAGGCTTCTTGTTTAACATTTTAAAAGATAAGCTCAAAGAGTGGATTTTTGGATTCTCTTACTATACTCAAGCTCTAATAGTAGATTTTATTAAAGGTATATTTGTAGGTATTAAGAGTTTCATTTACGGAATAGGTGCTATCATTTATAGTCATCTTAAAAATAATAAGACACCGTATTCTTTATCTATTGTTACATTCTTTGTGGCGTTTTTACTCTGGGCGCTGTTTAAAGAATTAATCAGAAAGAAGAAAGAGAAGCAGCAGATATACAGGTTGTTCCCTCGGAGAAAGCTTACGAACGAAGAAAAGAAGGTCAGAAATTTCTATCTTCAGATATTGGATCTTTTAGCTAAAGCAGGATATAAGAGATTGCCAAATTTTACACCGCGTGAATTTGCTTATCAACTTATCGGCAAAGGTTTTAGTATTTCAAAAGATTTTTACCATCTTACAGATATGTTCTACAGGATAAGCTTTGGTCAAATTAAGCTTAAGGTGCAGGAGCTAAAGAGAGTCGATATTATCGCAGCTTCAATTAGAGAGTGGACCAAAGAGGTAAGGCGATAGTATTTATTAAAGTGTATAGCAGTATTTTTTTATATATGAGTAAGATTCTTTTTGCTATAATTATCAGCTGATATTACTTATTGGGTTTTGATATGAAAATTATAAAAGTGGGTCTCATAGGTTTTGGTACGATAGGAGAGGGGGTAGCGGAATATTTGAGAGAGAGATCTGCTTATTTGAGAAGAAAGAGCGGGGTTAAATTTGAACTCTCAAAAATTGCAGAGAGAGATATTAAAAAAGTTCCTTCAAAGTATAAGGAAATCTTAACTTCCAATGCAGAAGATCTAATAAGAGATAAGAGTATAGATGTTGTTATTGAACTTATCGGAGGTATTAAAGACGCCAGAAAATATATATTAGGTGCTTTTAAAAACAAGAAGCATGTCATAACTGCAAATAAGGCTCTTCTGGCTGAAGATGGAGAACATCTTCTTGCTAAAGCCAAAGAGAGCGGGGTGGCTTTTAAGTTTGAAGCTTCTGTTTGCGGTGGAATTCCGATCGTAGATAGTATTTCTAACTCCTTAGTGGCTAATGATATTCATTCTGTTTTAGGTATAATCAATGGAACTTCTAACTATATTCTTACTGTAATGGAAGAGCAGGATGCTTCAATGAGAGAGGCTTTGAAGATTGCTCAAGCTAAAGGTTATACAGAGAGCAATCCTATCTTAGATTTAAAAGGAATAGACTCTTCTCATAAACTTGCTGTTATTGTTAGATTGGCATTTGGTTTTAACCCGGATTTTTCTAAAATCTATAGAGAAGGAATAACATCTATCTCAAATTTAGATGTTAAA
The DNA here is from genome assembly GCA_030765505.1 of Candidatus Kaelpia imicola. Classification (NCBI taxonomy): domain Bacteria; kingdom Pseudomonadati; phylum Candidatus Omnitrophota; genus Candidatus Kaelpia; species Candidatus Kaelpia imicola. The sequence continues at coordinate 93,661 of JAVCCL010000020.1, forward strand.
TATGCTAAAGAACTGGGTTATAGGATAAAACTTTTAGTAATTGCAAAGAGATCTTCCAAAAGTCTTCTGGAGGTAAGAGTGCACCCCGCTTTACTCCCCCTTGATCATATGCTCTCTTCTGTAAAGGGTGTCTATAATGCGCTTTATATCAAAGGTAATTTGATTGGAGAGATGCTTTTCTATGGTAAAGGTGCAGGCAGCAAACCTACAACTTCAGCTGTGATATCAGATCTGGTAAGTCTATCTGTTATCTTAGAAGGGAAGGGTTTTCCAAGCTACAATTATATTGATACGGAGATTGAAAGATTAAAGGATATCAATAATATAGATTTTAGGTACTACATTAGATTTATGGCACTTGATAATCCCGGTGTTTTAGCTAAAATTTCCGGTGTTTTATCCAATTACGGTATAAGTATTGCAAATGTGACTCAAAAAGATAGAGCTAAAGCTTCTTCTGTGCCGATAGTTATGATGACTCATAAGGCAAATGAAAAGAATATGAGAAAGGCATTATCTAAGATAGAGAGATTGGATGTTATAATCAAGAGGCCGGTATCTATCAGGGTAGAGAGATGAAGTGGCAGGGAGTTATAAATCGGTATAGAGAGTTTCTACCTGTAGGAGATAAAACTCCTATTGTTACTCTTCAGGAAGGTAATACACCTCTTCTCTATTCATGTTTTTTATCCGAGGAGCTGGGAAATAACTCTCAGGTCTACTTGAAGTTTGAAGGAGCGAATCCTACGGGTTCTTTTAAAGATAGAGGTATGACGCTTGCTGTTTCAAAAGCGCTGGAAGAAGGCAGCAAGGCTGTTATATGTGCTTCAACAGGTAATACATCTGCTTCGGCGGCTGCTTATTCAGCAAAATCTGGATTAAAATGTGCGGTGCTCATTCCAAGCGGTGCTATAGCTAAAGGTAAATTGACACAGGCTCTTGCTCATGGTGCTCAGGTTTTGGCTGTAGATGGCAACTTTGATGACTGTCTAAGAATAGTAAAAGAGATAACAGATAAATATCCTATCACACTTGTGAATTCGCTTAACCCTTACAGGATAGAGGGGCAGAAGACAGGCTCTTTTGAGGTATCCGATTTTTTAGGTGATAGTCCAGACTTTCATTTTATACCGGTTGGCAATGCCGGAAATATTGCTGCTTATTGGAAGGGCTACAAGGAATATAAAAGTAAAGGTAAGATAACTAAACTGCCTAAGATGATGGGTTTTCAGGCATCTGGATCTGCTCCTATTGTCCATGGCCATCCAATAGATAATCCTGAAACAATTGCAACGGCTATTAGAATAGGTAATCCTGCCTCTTGGGAAAAAGCCGAAGAGGCTCGGGATGAATCCGGCGGTGTTATACGGGATGTAACAGATAAGGAGATACTGAATAGCTATAAGCTGTTAGCGTCTCGAGATGGTATATTCGTTGAACCTGCTTCCGCGGCTTCCGTTGCAGGGCTGCTAAAACTGATTGAAGAAAAATATTTTAAAGATTATAACAATATAAAAGTTGTAGCTATTCTTACAGGACATGGATTGAAGGATCCCGATATTGCAATGAAGGAGTCTCAAGAGCCAATTGAAGTTGAATCTGATATAGAGAAGATTATAGAGATTATAGGCATTTAAATTATCTATTAAATCACAATGTTATCTTTATAAGAGGAGGTATGTTATGGTAAAGACAGATAGCGAAGAGAAAAAAACTCAACAGGATTCAGGTAAATTAAAAGCATTAGATTTAGCTTTAGGTCAGATCGAAAAAGAGTTTGGTAAAGGTTCTATAATGAGGTTGGGTTCAGAGGTCAAGATGGATATCCCTTTCACATCTACAGGTTCAATAAGTTTGGATTTAGCTCTCGGAATAGGTGGTGTTCCGAGAGGTAGGGTTATTGAAATATATGGCCCGGAATCAAGCGGAAAGACTACTCTTGCACTCAGTATAGTAGCTAAGGCTCAGGAAGCGGGAGGCATTGCGGCTTTTATTGACGTGGAGCATGCGCTTGATCCTGGTTATTCAAATAAGATAGGTGTTAATATGGATGATCTTTTGATATCGCAGCCTGATACCGGAGAGCAGGCTTTAGAGATAACGGAATATCTTGTTCGCTCCAACGCTGTTGACATAATAATCGTGGACTCTGTTGCCGCTTTGGTTCCCAAAGCTGAGATAGAGGGTGATATGGGAGATAGCTTTATAGGTTTACAGGCACGGTTAATGTCTCAGGCTATGAGAAAGCTTACTGCTGCAATAAGTAAATCCAAAACCTGTGTTATTTTTATTAATCAGATAAGAGAGAAGATAGGTGTTATGTTTGGTAATCCTGAGACTACACCTGGAGGCCGTGCTCTTAAGTTTTATTCATCTGTTAGGATTGATGTCAGAAGAGCGGGTATTATAACATTAGGTGATAAGCCAATTGGTAATACGGTTCGCGCAAAGATAGTTAAAAATAAAGTTGCTCCTCCTTTTAAAAAAGCTGAGTTTGATATTATTTATGATGAAGGCATCTCTTATGAAGGTGGGTTAGTAGATATGGGTATTGATTTAGGCATTATAGTTAAATCCGGCAGCTGGATATCTTATGGCGATGAGAAGTTAGGTCAGGGTAAAGATAATTCCAGAGTCTATTTGAAAGAGAACAAGAAGTTGGCAAAAGAGATAGAGAATAAAATAAGAGCGGAGATCTCTGGGTGAAACAGATGAAGTTATTTAAGTTTCTGGGGTTCTTAACACTTTTTGTTGCAGGGCTCTTCCTAGGAGCTGCTCTTATTGTCAGGACAGACCTTGGTAGTCCTGTAAGAGCAGAGAGTGGCGATAGAGAAGCTGCTATACTTTTTGAAGATCAGCCCAATCTTGAGGTTCTATCTTTAGAGAGTGCTTTTATCAGAGTTGCAGAGGAGGTTGGTCCTGCCGTGGTTAGTATACAGAGCGAGAGAACAGGATCTATTTCAGGAGAAAGGTTGCATTCTCCTTTTGGGGGTGATGATCTCTTCAGCTATTTCTTTAAAGACTTTTTTGGAGAGATGCCGAAGAGAGAGTTCCGTTCTATAGGTCTTGGTTCAGGGATAGTCATAAACTCAGAAGGGTATATTTTGACTAACCAGCATGTAGTAGATAATGCAGATAGTATAACCGTAACTCTATCCGATGGAAGAGAGTTTAATGCCAAATTAGTGGGGCAGGATTACCGTTCTGATTTGGCTGTTTTAAAGATAGAGGCTGAAGACTTACCCTATGTTAAACTGGCTGGCAGAGGTACGGTGAGAATAGGTCAATGGGCAATCGCAATAGGAAATCCATTCGGTTTTGCTGTTAATTCTCCCGAACCTACGGTTACAGTAGGGGTTGTCAGCGCTTTACATAGACATCTGCCTGCGACAGAGCACAGGGACAGGATATATACCGACTTGATACAGACAGATGCTGCCATTAACCCCGGCAATAGTGGAGGACCACTCTTAAACTTAAAAGGTGAGGTTATAGGTATAAATGTTGCGATATATACTACCACAGGTGGTTATCAGGGCGTTGGTTTTGCCATACCGGTTGAACAGGCAAGATATGTGTTGGATAGACTTATTAAAGGCGAAGAGATAGAGTACGGTTGGCTTGGTATTCAGATACAGGATTTAACTCAGGAGCTTGCAGATTATCTTGGGCTCCCTGACAAAAAAGGTACGCTTATAGCCAAAGTCATAGAGCCTGGCCCTGCTTATAGCGGAGGATTAAAAGAGGGTGATGTTGTAAGGGAGTTAGATGGCGAGGTCGTTGAGGGCAAAAATGATCTTTTAAATAAGGTTGTGCATAAGGATGTAGGCAGTAGAATAAAGATAAAAATAATAAGAGATAAGAAGCCTATTGCTATAACCATTACTCTTGGTAAGAGGCCTGATAATTTTTCGATTTCATCTGGAGAAGTAGAAAAGTATAACTTTAGAGGAATCGGTGTCAGCGTTCTTAGCGATGAATTAAGGTCTAGATATGGAATAACGGAGCGAGGCGGTGTTGTTGTAATGAAAGTTGAACCGGGTTCTATTGCTGCTAAGAAAGGAGTAAAGCCTGGAGATGTTATACTTGAGATTAATAAAAAGGTGATAGATAGCGTGAAAAGTTTTAAAGAGGCAACCTTAGAATTAAAAGGTCAGGCTTTAATCAGAACTCAGAGAGGTTATCTTTTATTGAATCCGGAGGGGTAGAGTGGATTCGTTTAGATACGCTCAGATACTTTTAAAATATCGGCCGCGTTCTGAAGAAGAGATTAAAGAGAGACTCTCTCTGCGGGGTTATGATAGTGAGAATATTAAAGAAGTTGTAAGAAGATTAAAGCAGTGCGGTTTGATAAACGATTTGAAATTTGCAAAGTATTGGATGGAATATCGCCTTTTGTATAGTTCCAGAAGTAAGTTTTATACGGTATTTGAGCTTAAGAGAAAAGGGGTCTCTGGAGATATAATTGAGAGCATATTAAGGGATTTTGAAGCTGTAGATGAAAAAGATATTGTATTTAGACTCGCTGAAAAGAAGGTAAAAAGTATGAGTAAGATTAAAGATCGTTTAACAAAAAGACGTAGACTATACGCTTATCTAGGAAGAAGAGGATTTGGATCTTCAATTTCAAGAGAGGCAATTAACAGTGTGTTAAGTGATTAGAGTATTATGAAGACAGACGATATCCGTTCTAAATTTTTGGAGTTTTTTAAAGCTAAAGGGCACAGAGTATTTTCTTCTGATACTCTTGTTCCTTCGGGAGATAAGACGGTTCTATTTACTTCTGCAGGGATGAACCAATTTAAGCCCTATTTTTTAGGAATAAAAAAGGGTGTTAAGAGAGCAGCTAGCTCTCAGAAGTGTCTCAGGACTGATGATCTTGAAAAAGTAGGTAAGAGTCCGTCTCACCATACTTTTTTTGAGATGCTTGGCAGCTTTTCTTTTGGGGACTACTTCAAGGAAGATGCTATAGGTTGGGCCTGGGAATTTATAGTTAAGATAATTAAAATTCCGAAAGATAAGTTGTGGGTCTCTGTCTATGAGAAAGATGATGAATCGCTCAATATTTGGATTAATAAGATCAATTTTCCCCAGAAGCGGATTGTAAAACTGGCTGCTGATAAGAATTTCTGGCCCGCAAATGCAATAAAAGAAGGACCCAATGGTCTCTGTGGTCCCTGTTCTGAGATTTTTTATGATTTAGGAAAAAAATATGGTTGTTCTAAAGATAGTTGCAATCCGGAGTGTGATTGCGGAAGGTTTGTTGAAATATGGAACCTTGTCTTTACTCAATTTAACAGAAAAGAGAAGGACGGAGAGGGTTTCTTAGATCCTCTCCCTGCCAAGAATATTGATACTGGGATGGGTCTTGAGAGAGTGGCCTCCGTGCTTCAGGGTGTTGATACAAATTTTAAGACAGATATATTTGCACCTATAGTTAAAGAGATAGATTCCCAAATTAAAAATTCTAAGAACAGATCTGACTTAGATGTTTATGCTATTGCAGACCATATAAGAGCTGTTACATTTGCTATTGCAGAAGGAGTCTTACCTTCCAATGAAGAGAGAGGGTATGTAGTAAGAAAGATCATCAGAAAGGCAGTCTGGCATGGCTACAAGATGGGATTGAAAGAACTATTCCTCTATAAACTTATAGAGGTTGTCTATTCTGTTATGAAAACGGCCTACCCTGAGCTGGAGGAGAGACGTGAATATATATCTTCGGTTGTGAAATCAGAGGAAGAGAGATTTCAGAATACTGTTGATTCAGGGCTTATGAGATTAAATGATTTAATGGAAAAATTAAAGAAGGACAAAAAAAATAAAATAGCCGGAGAAGATGTTTTTAAGCTCTATGATACATTTGGTTTTCCTTATGAATTGACCAGAAAAGTTGCTCAGGAGAATGGATTTGAAATAGATTTAGATGGTTTCGATCAAGCTTTAGATGAACAGAGAGAGAGGTCTAAATCTTTTAGTCAAATGAAAAATGAGATATTTTCAAAAGATAAGGAATTATTAAGAGAGGTGACTCTTACAGATTTTATTGGCTATAAAGATAGTGTTTGTGAATCTCAGGTAATAGCAATACTTAATACAAGCTTGAATGAATCTTTTACTGAAGTAGATAGCGGTGAGGCGGTGATATTGGCCGCTAAGACGCCATTTTACGGCAAAGGAGGAGGTCAGGTTGCAGATAAGGGAGAGTTGAGCTCTAAAGATTTTATGGCAGAGGTATTTGATGTCAAGAATGTAGATGATAGAGTGCTGCATTTCGTAAAAATAGTTAAGGGAAAGATTAAAAACAAAAGCAAAGTCTCTCTTAAGATAGATAAAAAGCAGAGATTGGCTATAGCACGTAACCATACTGCAACTCACCTTCTTCAGGCGGTGCTAAGAGAGGTGCTTGGAGTTCATGTTCAGCAGGCAGGTTCTTATGTTGGGCCTCGTAAGCTAAGGTTCGATTTCAATCATTTTAAACCATTGTCTGATGAAGAGATTGAAGAGGTTGAAGATAGAGTTAATGAATATATATTAGCTAATTTAAAAGTTAATACAAAATGTGTTTCTTCTGAGCAGGCAAAAAAAGAGGGTGCAATAGCTTTATTCAACGAGAAGTACGGTGACGAGGTTAGGATTATAGATATATCAGGAATGAGTAAGGAGCTTTGCGGGGGGACACATGTTGATTATACCGGAGATATTGGACTCTTTAAAATAATTTCAGAGTCTTCTTCTTCAAGCGGCATTAGAAGGGTGGAAGCAATAACAGCTAGAGAAGCTCTGGTTTATTTTAAAACAAAAGAATCGACATTGAAGCAAATACTGAGCCTATTAACAGCGGCTGAATCTGAAGTCGTTAAAGAGGTGGAGGGTTTAATAAAAGAAGCCTGTCTATCACAAGAGCATAGTAAGAATTTAAAAAAGAGAAATATCAATAAAGAGGCTGAGGAATTAATAGCTCAGGCTGAGAAGATAAAAGATATATTATTTATAGCCAGAGAGGTAGGCGGGGAGATTGATTACATCTCTCAGCTATCGGATAAAATTAAAACCAAGTCTAAGAATGATATGATTATTATGTTATACTCTTTTATTGATGGAGAGGTTAAACTTGTTTTAAGTTTGACTAAGGGTTTAACTCATAAAGGTTTTGATGCCAGAGTGATGTTTGGTAAAATTTCTGTTTTGATAGGTGGCGGCGGCGGCGGTAGAGCAGAATTTGTTAAAGCCGGAGGAAAAAATACCTCCAGAATAAAAGAAGCAATAGACTCAATAAGAAAGGAAATTGGAGATAATTTATGAGATCTATTGGTTTATCAAGTAAGGAATTTGAAAGACTCTGCAATAGAAGCTTTAATAAAAATCAGAGGTTAAAGAATACGGTAGAGAGTATTATCTTTGAAATTAGTAACCATGGAGATAGAGCACTGCTGCAGTATACAAGAAAGTTTGATAAGGTTATTATAAAGCAGAGAAGCATTAAGGTTGCAGAGTCTGAGATAAGTGCAGCTTTTCAGAATATAAGCCCTTCTTTTGTCACCCATATCAAGCAGTCCATAAACAACATTACAAAGTTCCATCAACAGCAGAGCCTAAAGTCTTTCAGAATTAAAACAGAAGAGGGAGCTATCTTAGGAGAAGAAGTTCAGCCCCTTGAGAAGGTAGGTGTATATGTTCCTGGAGGTACTGCTCCTTTGGTCTCAACTATTCTAATGACTGTTCTCCCGGCTAGAGTTGCTCAAGTTAAAGATATATATCTTGCTTCTCCTCCGCAGCGGGATGGCTATATAAATCCATATATACTTGTGGTTGCGAGCCTGCTTAAAGTTAAAAATATTTTTAAGATGGGCGGAGCCCAGGCTATAGCTGCTTTTGCCTTTGGAACAAAGACGGTAGCAAAGGTAGATAAGATAGTTGGCCCTGGTAATAAATATGTAACGGAGGCTAAGAGGCAGCTCTATGGCTATGTTGATATCGATACTCTTGCTGGACCGAGTGAAGTTGTTGTTATAGCATCTAAGTTTACTAAGGGTGATTATGTCGTTCAGGATTTGAAAGCTCAAGCAGAGCACAAAGACGGTGTTGCTATATTGATAACCCCTAGCAAGGCTTTGGCAAATTACGTAAAGGATAAAGTCTCAAAGGGGTACTTGATAAAAGTTAAGAATTTAGATCAGGCTATAGATATTGCAAATAAGATTGCACCAGAACATCTTGAGCTTCTTGTTCAGAGGCCTCATAGGTTGGTCAAAAAGATAAAAAATGCAGGGGCTGTATTTTTAGGCCCTTATAGCCCTACAGCTGTAGGTGATTATATTGCCGGACCCTCGCACGTATTACCGACTTACGGAACAGCCAGGTTTTTTTCGGGACTTTCGGTGAGAGATTTTTTGAAAACGCAATCCATTATAAATTATTCTAAAAAGGCATTGGAGAAATATTATCCGACTTTAGAGCTTTTATCTGAGATAGAAGGCCTTAAAGAGCATTTAAATTCTGTAAAAGTGAGGTTATCATGAGGTTTATCTTTAGAAATAAGAAAAAGAAACGGTTATCCAGAATTGAGAGAAAGACAAAAGAGACTAATATAAAGATAACTTTAAGTTTAGATGGCAGCGGCAGGTACCATATTGACACCGGGATAGGTTTTTTAAACCATATGTTAGAACTCTTTGCTTTCCATAGTAAGTTTGATTTGGATTTAAAAGCAAAAGGAGATTTAGACGTAGATATTCATCACACAAATGAAGATATCGGTCTAACTCTTGGCGGGGCTTTCAGTGAGGCACTTGGAGATAAGAGCCGGATAAAGAGGTTCGGATTTTACGCTCCTATGGATGAAGCGCTAGTGAGAGTTGTTCTGGATATCTCAAGTAGACCTTCCCTGAATATCAAGACTGACGTTGAATTAAAAGGTGTAGATGGATATACATATTTTGATTTTAAACATTTTTTAGAAGGTTTTGCTCAAAAATCCGGACTCAATCTACATGTTGATGTTTTTAAAGGAGAGAGTATGCACCATATATTTGAAGCCGTCTTCAAAGCTTTGGCGAAAGCATTAAAAGAAGCTGTTAAGATTGATTCTGATTCCAGCGGTATACCTTCCACAAAAGGGAAGCTATAAGTGCTATTAATACCTGCTATAGATATAAGAGATTCTAAAGTTGTGCGATTAAGGAAGGGCGATTTCACCCAGAGCAGGATATATTCTGACAACCCTTTAAATGTTGCCTGGAATTACAAAAAGGCTTTTATACCCAGAGTGCATATTGTTGATCTGGATGCAGCTTTGGAAGGGAACTCATTTAATAAAGAGATAATAAAGAGGATTGTATCTGAAGTCGGTTTAGAAGTAGAGCTTGGAGGTGGGATAAGAGATGAAGATACGATAGTTGATTATCTTAATACAGGGATAAAACATCTTATAGTAGGAACAGAAGCCTACAGAGATACTAGTTGGTTTAAAAAGATGCTATCTAAATATTCTCAGTACCTTATTTTGGGGCTGGATCTTTTTGAGCAAAAGATAAAGATAACCGGCTGGACTGAGACTGCAGAATCTGATACAAAGAGCTTAGTTTCAGATTTTATAGATTCCGGACTTAAGAGTTTAATCTATACGGATATATCAAGAGATGGAACTTTGGAAGGAATAGATATAGAGTCTTTGAGAGAGTTTCTGGATAGCATTAAAGGTTTAAACTTGAATATAATTGTTTCCGGCGGCGTTAGCGGCATGGAAGATATAATTAATTTATCGACTGTGGAAGATTCAAGGGTAGAGGGCCTGATAGTAGGCAAAGCTTTGTATGAAGGAAGAATAAGTTTAGAAGATTTAAAAGGAGGATTTTATGAGTAGGAGGTCTATATTCAATGACTTAAAGTTGAATAAACAAGAGTTGATACCGGCCATAGTTCAGGATTATAAAAGCGGCGATGTTTTAATGGTGGCTTATATGAATGGTGAGTCTATTAAAAGGACGCTGGAAGATGGAAAAGCTTGTTTTTACAGCCGTTCTCGTCAGAAACTCTGGTTAAAAGGCGAGACATCCGGAAATTTTCAAGTTATTCGCGAGATCTACCTTGATTGCGATAACGATACTATACTACTTAAAGTTGACCAGATTGGAAAAGGGGCATGTCATACCGGAAGATGGAGCTGTTTTTATAAAGAGGTTGATTTAAAAAGCGGTGATTTTGAGGATGAAGATAACACCTGATTATCCGGGTTTTAAAAAGCTGATCAAAAAAGGGAATCTTATTCCTGTGTATAGCGAGGTTCTCTCTGATGGGGATACTCCTTTCTCTCTCCTTGAGAGGTTTAAAAAAGAGAATCACTCTGTTTTGCTAGAATCTATAACTGGTGGAGAACATATAGCCCGCTACTCTTTTGTGGGGGTCTCGCCTGTCAAAGTCATAAAGTCTAAGGGTGATATGATGGAGATATTATCTGGAGGCAAAAAGAAGACCATTAAGATAAAGACGGATGTTTTAGACGAAATTAAGAATGAACTTTCACGTTATAAATATGTTTTTTTAAAGGAATTACCTCGTTTCTCAGGCGGTTTCGTAGGTTATTTCTCTTATAATTTGGTGAAGTATTTTGAAAATATTCCTCAAAACAATCCGGATAGGCTATCTCTCTATGATGTTTTTCTTATGGAGATTAGAGATCTCTATATCTTTGATCACATAAAACAGAGGTTAATACTCTTAACCCATGCATATATTGAAGAAGGTGATTTAAAAAGTTCCTATAAAAAGGCTCTCTTTAGATTAGAAAAGATGCATAAGGTGCTCCTTAAGAATACTAAAACGTCAGGGCCTCAAGTATTAAAAAGTAATATCAAAGAAGGAAAATTCAGGTCTAATTTCAAAAAAGAGGATTTTTTAGGTAGCATTAGTGAGATTAAGAAGTATATAAAAAAAGGTGATATTATTCAGGCTGTCTTATCTCAAAGGTTTAACCGTAAGAGCAAGGTCGAAGATAGTCAGATATATAGGTGGCTGCGTTTTATCAATCCGTCGCCTTATATGTTCTATCTCCGTTGCGGGAATCATTCGCTTATAGGCTCATCCCCTGAGGTTTTTGTTCGTTGTGAAGATAATATTGCAGAGCTCCGTCCTATTGCTGGCACAAGGAAGAGAGGTAGGGATGAGAGTGAAGATCTATCTCTTCAGAAAGAGTTGCTTTCTGACGAGAAAGAGAGGGCCGAGCATATTATGCTTCTTGATTTAGGCCGCAATGACTTAGGTAGAGTCTGTAAGTATGGGACTATTGAGGTAAAAGAAAAGATGGTTATTGAAAAATATTCCCATGTCATGCATATTGTTTCTGATGTTACGGGTAGGCTAAGGAGAGATAAGGATATGTTTGATTTAATTCGGGCTGCTTTTCCTGCCGGTACTGTTTCCGGAGCTCCTAAGATAAGGGCTATGGAGATAATAGATGAACTTGAGTCTGAGAGTCGCGGTCCTTATGCCGGGGCTGTAGGTTATTTTTCCTATTCTGGTAATATGGATACCTGTATTACAATAAGAACTATCATTAAAAAGGGAGATTCTGTGTATATTCAGGCTGGAGCAGGTATCGTTGCAGATTCAGTTCCGGAGTGTGAATATCAGGAGACTATAAATAAGGCCAGGGCTTTAAATAAAGCGGTTGATTTAGCAGAAGCTGCAGGAAGTTAGAGTCAAAGATAGTA